>JBBRMC010000623.1:0-2863 GCA_038231055.1 Leptolyngbyales cyanobacterium | reverse complement strand
TTTTTAGAAAAACGTAGCCCTGATTTTCGCAAATATCCGTGGTTACCTTAGTCTCTAAGGAACGTGGATTTATTAAGGTGCAACGTCTCACCCTCACCCTAGCCCTCTCCCCAAGGAGCTACTGTGTACACACAAGTTGATCGATCCGTCATTGCCAAAACCTTTCGCCCGCTAAATCCCCCATTCTGGTGGACTTTGAGATGAAACGAGGTTTTAGAGGTCAAGCCATTTACCTTGTTCAAAGTCCCCCAGTTTTGGGGGATTTAGGGGGCATAAGCCGACTCAAACGAAGCGACGAGGACTTGTGTGTACACGGTAGACTTCGTGAGGAGGGCAAATTTCCGGCGTTATTAAATCCACAATCCTTCAGTGAGATTAGTAAAGTCGAGGATCTGAATAGAGGATTCAACCAGAGTTAGTCTTCAGGTAATACCCATTGGGGAGGAGCCGTTCGCTTTTTGCGAGCAGCTTCTTCTGCCATAGCAATCATCTGGTCAAGCGAAGTTTCTTGAATAAATTTGACTGTCTGCTCTTTATATTCAGTGTTGGGACAATCATCACCTAAAACGCATCCGTTTTTGCAAGCTTCAGCGCAGTTTATTTCCATAGTCTCGTCTCCAATTCTCAAAACTTGGCTAATACTACTCAAACAATCTCTTGCTAATCGCAGTAGAGAATGTGCCCATTAATTATCTTAAACGCTTGTCAACTGATGGTGAGGATCTCTAGTCTATCAGGTTAAAAAGTCTACAGCGCTGCCTTAGCTGCCTAGCTTTAAGGCATCAATAAACAGGCTATAAGTTATGCCGATTTTGAGCATATTGATGATTTCTGCTGGCAGAGTGCGCCGAACTCGATCGCTTCCTCCATAGATAATCCGGCTAACGCTTTCAGTCAGCACCACCAAAATGGTTGCGACGACGATATCTAACTGTGCCTGTTGCCCCGTCGTGGTTGAGATTGCTGTGCCTAGATAAAAGCCAAAAAGCAGACTAATCACCAGCAGCGACACTCGCCGCCACGGATTTTGAAACAATTGACCGATTTGACCCGTCACAACTCCTACAAGATCATTTAGGCGAGTATTTTGCATATAGAGGGTGAAGACTCAGCTAACCGAAAGATTTCTTCCCCGATCGTGTCGGAGATTGCTATTACTAGAGTAGAAGAAGATGCGGGGTCGGTAGAAGAAATGAAGGCAAAAGGAAACCCTGCGACCAAAATTGCATTATTTACAGCCGTGCTGCTGATTGGGGGATGGCTGGTGCTGAAACGATTTCAAATCGAAGTCGCTGTGACCCCACCCGATTCGGTTCCGATGATTAAGACCGATCCGTCTAAAACAGACGAGTTGAACTCTTTCAAAAAGGAACAACCTTTAAGTACTGCTTCCCCGATCGATAAAGTTGATCCTGCGATGGCGGCAGCGCGTCAAGGCACTCTACGGGTTAGTAATCGATCGGATCATTCCCTGCGGGTTGCTTTGCTAAGTCGCCAACCTAAAAGCACCAATGCCAAATCTGGAGAAGCTACTCCTGCTGGCTTCGGCTCTCCATCTCACTGGGATTTTTCGCCCAACGAAGGCAGTGAAAAGGGGCTGTTAGTGTCTCTACCCAACCGCACCGTCATGCTTAAGAAAGGGGATGTGGTAGTCGCCTTCGCTCAAGATGGCTCTCAGCGCTATTGGGGTCCCTATGTGGTGGGAGAAACTGCCCAACCCACTTGGAATAGTCAAGCAGCAGAGTGGGAGTTGGCACTAGAGCCATAAAGCGTCATCACGTCTGAGACGGGCAATCGCGACTGTGCCCCTAGCGTCAGGGGCGACGTGTGTCCCTTTTCAAAATGCTCGGCTGCTGCACAGCCAATCATGGCGGCATTATCAGTGCAAAACTTCATGGGGGGAAACAGCACTCGCAAATTGTGTTGACTTGCAGCCGCTTGCAGATGTTGCCGGAGTCCGCTGTTTGCTGCTACGCCACCGCCGACTACGATCGTGCTCAATCCATAATCTAAAGCACACGCGATCGCTCGTTTGGTTAACGCTTTGGCAACGGTTGTTTGAAAACTAGCGGCGATGTCATTCACAGGCAATGGTAGACCCGTTTGCTGGAGCGTTTGAGTCAATCTCAGCACAGCCGTCTTCAAGCCACTAAAACTGGAGTCATAAGGATGAAATCCCCCTTCTGGACGCGAAACTTTTCCTTCTGGAAGCGGAAACGCTTTGGGATTGCCCTGAGCAGCGAGACGATCGAGAATCGGACCTCCTGGATAGCCCAAATCTAGCAACCGAGCCACTTTGTCAAAGGCTTCTCCTGCCGCATCATCGCGGGTTTGCCCCAAGATTTCGTAGACTCCGCAGTCTTTGACGTAAATCAAGCTCGTGTGCCCGCCCGACACTAGCAAACAGAGAAACGGTGGCTCTAAGGTCGGGTCAGTTAAATAAGAGGCGTAGATGTGCCCTTCTAGATGATGAACGCCAACTAAGGGCTTTTGGTGAACGAGTGCCAGCGTTTTGGCGGCAGTCAAGCCAACTAACAGTGCTCCCACCAATCCGGGAGCGCAAGTAGCCGCGATCGCGTCCACATCTGACCAATCGATTTCTGCATCGATTAGGGATTGCGCGATCGCTTGATTGACAATTTCGACGTGTTGACGCGAAGCCACCTCTGGCACCACACCGCCATATTGACGATGAATGGCAATCTGAGACGAGACAATGCTACTCATGACGTGACGATTTTTAACGATCGCTACGGCTGTTTCGTCACAACTTGTTTCAATTGCTAAAACCGTTGCCATTTGCTGCTAATTTTTTGAAGGAATGGGCTATTCAACAGTAGCTTAAACTCTGTCTGAGCAGGTC
>JBBRMC010000622.1:0-2866 GCA_038231055.1 Leptolyngbyales cyanobacterium | reverse complement strand
GAACAACTTGATCGTCGTGAGTGCGATCGCAAATTCGTCGCAGTTCAGTTTTAGCCTCAGTCCACTGAGTGATGATTCGCAGCATGGAGTGTAGGAGTGTCAGACTTGAGATAACCCGTCTAGAGAGAGGACTTGAAAAGTTCTAGCGACCTTGCCAATGCTAGACAAGCCCAACAATCGTTACTCTAGCTTAACCTGGATTTTCAGGGGTGTATGCGATCGTTCAGATGTTAATGCTATAGTAATTTGTCTAGCGATTCTTGTGTCCAAAATAGTTGAAGTTCTTCCGGGATTTACTGTGGCTAATATTAAGTCCGCGATTAAACGCGTCGAAATTGCAGAACGGAACCGTCTCCGTAACAAAGCATACAAGTCAGCCGTCCGAACGCTGATGAAAAAGTGTATGGCAGCCGCCGACACCTATGCGACTCAACCGTCTCCAGAAGCTCTGGAAACCGTAAAAACTACGATGTCCTCTGCGTTTAGTAAGATCGACAAAGCAGTAAAGCGGGGAGTCTTGCACGCCAACACGGGTGCTCGTAAAAAGTCTCGTCTCTCTAGAGAAGTGAAGCGCCAAACGGTCTCCGCTTCCTCCGCTTCCTAAATCTTGTGGGAATGACGACTCAGCTTTATGTCTGAACTAAGATTCTCAAACGCTTGAAGCAAGTCTGAATTGCCCTGATGCAACTGATTGATACCCACGTTCACATTAACTTTGACGCATTCAAGCCAGATTTGGATGCGATCGCGGCTCGCTGGCGAGAAGCCGGACTGGTTCATCTCGTCCATTCTTGCGTCGAGCCATCTGAGTTTGCTGAAATTCAAGCCCTCGCAGATCGATTCCCTGAGCTTTCCTTTGCAGTAGGGTTACATCCCCTAGATGTTGAAAAAAAGTGGACTGTGGATTCCTCTCAGCAAATTCTTGATTTGGCAACGTCAGATCGGCGCGTGGTGGCGATCGGAGAAATGGGATTGGATTTCTTTAAAGCAGAAAATCGAGAGCAGCAGATTGAGGCATTTGAGGCACAACTCGTAGTTGCTCAACAGCTTAATCTACCTGTGATTATTCACTGTAGAGATGCAGCAGAGCCAATGGCTGAGTTGTTGCGCCGTTTTTGGCAGCAGCATAGCTCAGTGCGAGGTGTGATGCATTGCTGGGGCGGCACCCCTGAAGAAACGCAGTGGTTTTTAGATTTGGGATTTCACATTAGTTTCAGCGGCACGGTGACGTTCAAGAAGGCGCTTCAGATTCAAGAATCTGCCAAGATGGTGCCTAACGATCGTCTCCTCATTGAAACCGATTGCCCGTTTCTAGCTCCTGTCCCCAAACGAGGTGAAAAACGCAATGAGCCGTCTTATGTGCAATATGTGGCTCAACAGGTTGCTCATTTAAGAGACACACCCGTTGAGCAGTTAGCTGCACAAACAACTCAAAACGCTTGTCAGCTCTTTGGGCTGACGATTTCTCAGCCGCATTTTTCTCCCTCAAACTAGCTAGTGAATTCAGATCTCACAAATTTGCCGATTCGTCAACCCACAAAACCGATTTGTTACGCCATAATAAAGAAGTGCAGATCCTGGCTCGTGAATGAGAGCTTCTACCGGGTTTAATTTTCCTCAGTAAAGCTTGAATTTGTCGGATGCTTAAGTAAATCACCCATCGATTGTTGGAAGAATTGGAAACGAAACGAGCGACCAACAACCCACAACTAAATATCTAGGCTCTTTGGATTCCTTTTGGAGTTCCAAACTTTTTTGCATTGACTTATTTGTGCAAATAGTATAAAATTCGGGGTTCGCGCTAGGCGTGACCCTTCTGAGGAGACGCATGACTGAGCAGACCTACACCACTCCCGCCTTTGTTTTGCCAGATTTGGTCGAGATTCAGAGGGCTAGCTTTCGCTGGTTTCTCGAAGAAGGCTTAATCGAAGAACTTGATAGCTTTTCGCCCATCACTGACTATACAGGTAAGCTTGAACTTCACTTTTTAGGGAAAGACTTTAAGCTGAAGCGCCCCAAATATGATGTTGATGAGGCAAAGCGTCGTGATAGCACCTATGCCGTACAAATGTACGTTCCAACTCGCCTCATTAATAAAGAGACGGGTGAGATCAAAGAGCAAGAAGTCTTTATTGGCGACTTGCCTTTGATGACCGATCGAGGCACCTTTATTATCAACGGTGCTGAGCGCGTAATTGTGAACCAAATCGTTCGCAGCCCCGGCGTTTACTACAAGTCAGAAACCGACAAAAACGGACGACGTACCTACAACGCGAGTTTAATTCCTAACCGAGGCGCGTGGCTGAAGTTCGAGACGGACAAAAACGATCTGGTTTGGGTTCGCATCGACAAGACTCGCAAGCTTTCAGCTCAAGTGCTGCTAAAAGCCTTGGGGTTAAGCGACGGCGAGATTTTTGATGCGCTGCGTCACCCTGAATACTTCCAGAAAACTATCGAGAAAGAGGGTCAGTTTGGTGAGGAAGAAGCTCTGATGGAGCTTTACCGCAAGCTGCGTCCAGGTGAACCTCCGACTGTTTCTGGTGGTGCCCAACTTTTAGAATCCCGGTTTTTTGATCCCAAACGCTACGATTTGGGTAAAGTGGGTCGATACAAGCTGAACAAAAAGCTTCGCCTCACAGTGCCTGAAGGGGTGCGGGTGTTGACTCCGCAGGATATTTTGTCTGCGATCGACTACCTGATCAACCTGGAGTTTGATACCGGAAGTATCGACGACATTGACCACTTGGGCAATCGCCGAGTCCGATCGGTGGGTGAGCTTCTCCAGAACCAGGTGCGCGTCGGTCTAAATCGTCTAGAGCGAATTATTCGAGAGCGGATGACTGTTTCGGATGCTGACTCTCTGACT
>JBBRMC010000621.1:0-2866 GCA_038231055.1 Leptolyngbyales cyanobacterium | reverse complement strand
CTCTATCAAGGCGATTATGATCAAGCCGAAGTCTTTAACGAAGACCCCGTTGCGATGGCGCAGCAATGGGCTGATGAAGGCGCAACCCGACTGCATTTGGTTGATTTAGATGGAGCCAAAGCCGGACATCCAGTGAATCTAGAGGCAATTGCAGCGATCGTGCGGGCGCTTGATATCCCGGTGCAGGTGGGAGGAGGCTTGCGCGATCGTCAAAGCGTCACCGATCTGCTTTCTACAGGAGTCGATCGTGCCATTTTAGGGACAGTTGCCGTCAAAAAACCCGAACTGGTCGCCCAACTGTGCAGTGAGTTTCCGCAACAAATTATCGTCGGCATTGACGCTCGTGATGGGCGAGTCGCCACTCAAGGCTGGTTAGAAACGTCAGAAGTTCTCGCCACTGAATTAGCAGAACGCATGGCGCAACTAGGCGCGGCTGCGATTATTTACACCGACATTCACCGCGACGGCACAATGCAAGGTCCTAACTTAGAGGCACTGCGCGAATTAGCCTCTGTGGTTTCGATTCCCATCATCGCGTCTGGAGGCGTGAGTTCTGTCGCCGATCTATTGAGCCTATTGTCGCTCGAATCGCAGGGAGTCACTGGAGCGATCGTGGGTCGTGCTCTTTACACAGGGGATGTGTCGCTCAAAGAAGCAGTTCGGGCGGTGGGTCAGGGTCGCTGGCAAGACGTGCCACCTGATTTGGGATCGTCAGCATTTGCTTGATGGTGAGCGATCGTCTCGGATTCTATAACCCGCATTTTTTTAGCAGTTTCTAGCCAATTATTAGAAACCAAAGGAAAATAGAGAGATAGCAACGCTCATTTTTCGTCATAGGCAAAAGAAACCGCATGAGTAATACCAGTAACTTCCGGCAGGCAATCCGGGATGCAAAAAGTCAGTCGATCATTGGCTCAAATGTCATTGCCAACGCTCTACCTTTGCTGGGTGGCGGACTTATATTGACCGCAGTTGGCACCTTTGGCGGACTGCAAGTGATTGCCAACAACCCTCAGATCTTTATGCCCACGTTTATTGGGGCAGTCATCCTAGAGTTGATTCTGTTCTTTGTCGCCTCTAGTGTGGCTCAAAAGGGCAATAAAGGCGTTGCGCTGCCTCTGTTGGCAACGTACAGTTTGCTATCAGGCTACACCTTGAGCGGCATTGTGTTTTTAGCGCTGCAAACTCAAGGCGTTGGCATTAACGGAGTCGGATTTGCCGCCCTTGGCTGTGGCGTAACGTTTATTGCCGCCAGATCGATCGGGTCTAATCTGTCTGAGCAAAATGGCATGGCACTGACCAAAACGGTGCAACTTGGATTGATTGCCCTGTTTGTGGTGTTGATGGGGCAGCTATTGCTGCGAGTGTTTGGAATTTACACACCCGGATTTTTGGAAGTCGCTATCTCCGGCATTGGCGTGTTGCTGTTTGTCGGTGCTGCGGTTATTGACTTTTTTGTGCTTCCTCGCACTTACCGCGATGATCAATATATTCCCGCCGCACTGTCGATGTATTTGACCTACATCAATTTGTTTGTGTTTATTTTGAGATTCTTGATTGCAATCAACAGTCGTGATTAATTCTGTTCTCACCTGATTAAATAATCTGTTTGAGGAGACGTAAGCCTTACGTCTCTTTTTTATTGGAATCTTTTCGGTCAGGTCAACAATCCTGAAACGATCGCAATCTGTCCTTTAGAATAAGCATTTAATCAAGTGTTCATAAGGATATGCAGATTCAGATTCAGACCTTCACAGTGCATAAACGGTTTGCCCTCACGATTAGCCGTGGCACCACCGCTCAAACCACTAACATCTGGGTCAGAATCGAACACGACGGCATTGAAGGCTGGGGAGAAGCCTCGCCGTTTTCAGTGGGAGGGCAACCTCAAACAACCGACGCGATCGCCCGCTCTCTACAAGCGATCGCGCCGCTGCTAAAAGCACTCAATCCGCTAGAGCGTCAGCGCATTGATCGCCTGATGGCAGAAACCCGCCTTCCTTCGGCTGCTTGTGCTGCCTTGGATCTGGCGCTTCATGATTGGGTAGGCAAACGGGCAAATCTTCCCCTCTGGCAATTGTGGGGGTTAGAGCGCGAACGAATTGTGCCGACCTCGGTGACGATCGGTATTAGTTCGCCTGAAGAGGCTAAACAGCGGGTGTTGAACTGGGTTGGCAAAGGCACGATCGCTGCTCCCCTTCAAGATATTCAAGCGCTGAAAGTTAAGCTGGGCAACCCTAATGGCATCGAAGCCGATAAGGCAATGCTGCTGGCAGTCAAAGAAGCTGCCCCTCACATTTCACAGATTAGCGTGGATGCCAATGGAGGCTGGAGCGTCGATGCGGCGCTGAAAATGGCATTCTGGCTAGCGGATCAGGGAGTGACTTACATTGAGCAACCCTTGCCTAAAGGTCAAGAAGCTGACCTCGCAAAGCTTTACTATCAGTCTCCTTTGCCGATTTTTGTCGATGAAAGTTGTTTTACGAGTCGAGATATTCCGTTGCTCATCGATCGGGTTCACGGCATCAATATTAAACTTCTCAAATCGGGTGGGTTGACAGAAGCGTTGCGAATGATTCATACCGCAAAGGCATTTGGGCTGAAGGTGATGTTTGGGTGCTATTCAGACAGTTCTCTATTAAACACAGCGTTGGCGCATCTGTCACCCCTAGCAGACCACTTGGATTTAGATAGCCATTTGAATCTGTTGGATGACCCGTTTGTCGGTGCGGTGTTTGAAAATGGCAGAGTGGTGCCCAATAACCAACCAGGGTTAGGAGTGAGATTCAGAAACTAAGGATCGTGAATCAAATAAAGTGGGCTATTGCACCGTTGACTCGCCCTCACCCTAGCCCTCTCCCAAGCG
>JBBRMC010000620.1:0-2866 GCA_038231055.1 Leptolyngbyales cyanobacterium | reverse complement strand
TTCCCCGCACAGATCGAGGGCAACGATCGGTCTACGCTTGGCTCAATGGAGTTCTGCTCAATGAAACACTGGTTGCAGAAGGATACGCATTGACCCGTTCTAAATCCCAGAAATCTGCTTACGATTTGCGGTTAAGCCGTGCCCAAGATCGCGCTCGAATTTTAGGACTGGGTATTTGGAATCCTCAAGATCCAATGCGGCAACCTCCAGGAGAAGACCGCGATCGAGAGTAGAACAACATCACGATCGAGCCAAAGCAAATGCTAAACTTCTCTCGTTTGCGCTGCTTAAATTCATGTCTCACACGCCTCAACAACTCCAAATCTTTTTAGACATTGCAACCGAGGCAGTGCTGGCAGCCGGAGCCGTTCTGCAAACCCACTGGGGCAACCTGCAAACTATCCAAGAAAAAGGTCGTCCAGGAGATTTAGTGACTGAGGCAGACAAAGCCGCCGAAGCTGCCGTTCTAGACGTGTTGCGTCGTCATGTGCCCAATCACCCCGTCTTGGCAGAAGAATCAGGACAGTTTGGTCGCCCCGATCGTGAATATCTGTGGGCGATCGACCCTCTCGATGGCACCACTAACTACGCCCATCAATATCCTTTTTTTGCCGTCTCAGTCGGGTTACTCATCGATGGCATTCCGCAAGTAGGAGTCGTGTTTAACCCGATTCAGCAAGAGCTTTTTAGAGCCGCCAAGGGGTTAGGAGCAACCTGCAATCGGCGATCGATTCGAGTATCACAAACTGAGGAACTGAGTAAAAGCCTACTCGTCACAGGGTTTGCCTACGATCGTCATCAAACCCCTGACACAAATTATGCAGAATTTTCTCATCTGACTCATCTGACTCAGGGCGTTCGTCGCGATGGAGCCGCGGCTCTTGACTTGGCTTATGTTGCCTGTGGGCGATTTGATGGCTACTGGGAGCGAGGCTTATCAATGTGGGATGTGGCAGCCGGAGTTGTGCTCGTCGAAGAAGCAGGAGGCAGCATCACCGCCTACGATCGCACTCCCTTTAACCTCTCATCTGGGCGAATCTTAGCGACAAATTCCAAGATTCATGACTCTCTGAGCCAAGAGTTAATGCAGGTAAAACGAACAGATCCGATAAAATAAGCGGATACTATTTGAAAGACTTTTTACCTCGCGGCGATCGTACTTAAAAACGTCGGTTCAAAACGGCTCGTTAAAACCACACTACTCACTCAGATAGCCAGCACCCATGAGTTTTCAAATTGAACGGGGTCTGTTCATGTTGGACTTCTCCGACTGTCACTCGATTATCGGAGTGTCGGTCGAAGCAGACATTAAAGAAATTCGCAAGAATTATTTGAAAATCGCTCGTCGTCTGCATCCAGATAGCGGAGTTTTAACCAGCGAGAGCGATCGTCATTTAGCGGGTCAATTTCTCTCAAAACTAGTTAACCCTGCCTGGGAAAAGCTTTCTCAAGAGCGCACTCGAATCGATCACGCCGTCTTGCTCAAACTTAAAGGGCAAGGAGCGATGCGACATCAAACCCATACTCAAGTGTTAGGAAGCTTGGCAAAACAGTTGTTGACTGCCAATAATCTTGATTACTTTTATCGAACTGCGCTGCAAGATCTTGCCGATCGCCAATATCAGCAGCTAGATCAAGTTTTAGAATTGACCGCTCAAATCAGTGAACTCAATTTAGTCTATCTAGCGAGAAAAGAAGGCAAGGGCGAGAGTGCGATCGCAGAACCCAAAAAACCGCTTTATACGGCGACCACAGCATCCTCTAAAGCTGAGCCTGCCCCACCACCAGCGCCTCCTTCGGCTCAAGAACAGCGAGAAGCCCTCCTAGATCAATACTATCGTCGGGCAGAAGGATTTATGAAGAAAGGCAACTACGCGCAAGCGACGTTAGAACTGCGAGATGCGTTGCAGATTGATCCCAACCACGCTCGTTGTCACAGCCTCATGGGAATGGTCTATCTACAACAAAAACAAGGAACGATGGCAAAGATTCACTTCAATAAGGCGTTGGCGATGAATCCAGAAGACCCAACCGCCCTAGAAGGAAAAAAATATCTAGAGCAACAGACCCACAAACCTGCTTCTCAAACCTCATCAAACCAACCAAACAACAAATCTGAGCGCACCAAAGCTGACGGCAATGGGGGGCTGTTTGGTGGCTTATTTAGTGGAAAGAAAAAATAATGGTTTATCAACCTCCAGCCGGTGCCAGGGATCTATTGCCCCTGGATGTCACTCAAAAACGCTGGATTGAAGAGCGGTTACAGCAAGTTTTTCATCGTTGGGGCTATCACCGCATCATCACCTCAACCCTAGAGCGACTCGATACGCTAATGGCGGGTGGCGCAATTCAGCGATCGACCGTCATTCAACTCAACAATTTGGATGATGAAGTCTTGGGTCTGCGTCCCGAACTGACGGCTTCGATCGCCCGCACTGCGGTGACTCGCATGGCTGGCTCAACCTATCCTCAACGGCTTTATTACAACACCAATGTGTTTCGTCGCGCTCAAGAAGGTAGCCATAGTGGTCAGCAGGAGTTTTATCAGGCAGGGGTTGAGCTTCTTGGCGGCGGTGGGCTATTAGCCGATGCCGAAATTCTCTTGCTGGTGATTGATTGTTTAAACAATTTAGGGCTAGGACAGCCAAAAGGCTCATCCAATGCGTTCTGGAGCTTGATTTTAGGAGAAGCGGGACTGACTCGATCGCTCCTTTCCCCCTTTCCGGCAGTTCTCCGCGATAAAGTCCGCTATGCCATCGCTCAACTGGATCGGATAGCGTTAGAGTCGTTGCCTCTTTCGACAGAATTACACGATCGGGCGCTCCTTCTGCTCGATCTACGAGGCAAACCTGCTGATGTGATTCAG
>JBBRMC010000619.1:0-2873 GCA_038231055.1 Leptolyngbyales cyanobacterium | reverse complement strand
CCGTTTCGACCTAAGCGCCGGACACGGGCAACGATCGCGAAAGAGAAAGGCTTAGGAAATCTGGCGGAATTCATTAAATCTCTCAATCAGCCAAACGCAGCAGCACGATCGCTAGAAGACGAAGCGGCGAAGTTTTTGTCTGAAGACAAGGGCGTTAAAACCATTGAAGAAGCACTGAAAGGAGCGGCGGATATTCTGGCAGAAGAAGTTTCAGAGAAAGCAGAACTCCGAGCCTATTTGCGAGAGTTTTTGTTAGAGACAGGCGTGTTTCGATCGAGCATCAAAAACGACCACGCCGAAGGCTCAACGAAGTATGAAATGTATCGCAAGTTTCAGGCGAAAGTGACCACGATCGCGCCTCACAATTTACTGGCACTCTATCGAGGTGAAGCAGAAGGCATTCTGGATTTTGGTCTAGAGTTTGACGAAGAGGCTGTGCTGAGCTATTTGGAATCTGAGATTCGCAGCAAGGCAAAACCAGTGCGCGAGTTTTATCGATCGATGCTCAAAGATGCGTTTAATCGATTGATGAAAACCTCTCTGATCACTGAAGTCCGCGTTGAGAAGAAGACCGAAGCCGATATCGAATCGATCAAAACATTCGAGTCGAATATGCGAGAGTTATTGCTCTCTGCCCCTGCCGGAATGAAGCCAACGCTGGCACTCGATCCAGGATTTCGGACGGGGTGCAAAGTGGCAGTTCTCGACCAAACGGGAAAGTTTTTGCAATACCAGGCAATTTTTCCGCACAAGGGGCAACACCAGCGAGTTCAGGCGGCTGCAACGCTAAAACAACTGCTTGAGAAACACAAAATTGAATTAATCGCGATCGGAAACGGAACCGCCGGACGAGAAACAGATGAATTTGTCGCTGAAGTATTGGCAACGCTAGACCAAAAGCCGATTAAGGTCATGGTGAATGAGTCAGGAGCCTCGATTTATTCTGCAAGTGATGTCGCGATCGCCGAGTTTCCTAATCTCGATATCACCGTGAGAGGCGCGATTAGTATTGGTCGGCGGTTGCAAGATCCGTTAGCAGAATTAGTCAAAATTGACCCCAAATCGATCGGAGTTGGGCAATATCAGCACGATGTTGATCAAAAACTGCTCAAAAAGAAGCTAGACGAGACGGTTGAGAGTTGCGTTAACTATGTCGGAGTTGATCTCAATATGGCTTCTAAAGAGTTGTTAACGTTTGTCTCTGGCATTTCGCCCGCTATTGCCAATAATATTGTGGCGTATCGAAATCAGAACGGAGCATTTCGAGATCGTAAAGCGCTACTTAAAGTTGCCAAACTAGGACCCAAAACCTTTGAGCAAGCCGCCGGGTTTTTACGAATTCGTGGCGGTGACAATCCGCTCGATAGCACTGCCGTTCACCCCGAAAGCTATGGCGTGGTGAAAGCGATCGCCCAAGATTTTGCAGTGCCGTTGACGCAGACCAGTCAAATCGCAGAGCACCTCAAAACAAATCTTAAAAAGTATGTGACAGATACGATCGGAGAACCCACCCTCCGCGACATCATTGCAGAGTTAGAGAAACCCGGACGTGACCCGCGAGCTGAGTTTAAATACGCCACCTTTAAAGAAGGCGTAAAAGAGATGTCTGACCTTAGAGTAGGAATGGAATTAGAAGGAGTAGTCACCAACGTCGCCAACTTTGGCGCATTCGTCGATGTGGGAGTGCATCAAGATGGCTTAGTCCACGTATCACAGCTCGCCGATCGCTTTGTCAATGACCCTCAGCAAATCGTCAAAGTCGGGCAGGTTGTGAGAGTTCGAGTCTTGGAAGTCAATCAAGGATTAAAGCGAATTAGTCTATCAATGAAATCGGGTGAGCAATCAAATAGCCAACCCACTTCTAAACCAGACAGCCAACCAATTCGTAAACACGAGCCACTATCAAATTCCAAACAAACTATTCAACCCAAGCAATCCACTTCTGAATCCAAATCGCCAACGCTAGACGATCTAAAATCAAAGTTTGGAAAGAAACGCTAGAGCAGTTAGCAAATCTGAATGGTTGATTGGAATGTTCAGTCAGCAACCAGAACTTTCTCTTCAGAGCAGGACTGACCTATCCGAAGAATAAAAATCCTGGTTTCTGGTCTGATGCCAACAAAGTAAGTAGGTAAGTGGAATTAAATGTGAGATGGATGTAGGTTGGGTTTCGTCCCTCAACCCAACACCTGCATGGGTTACGCTATCGCTGACCTATCCTACAAATAATGGTGCCTTCCTACTTACCCAGCTCAGAGGCTGTGATTCCAGAGCAGGCTATTTGAACCATCCACTACGAGCGATGAGATTTAAACAGCCCCTTAAAGGCTAAGACGACTGCAACAGATTCTTTAATTCTTGCTCACGATGTTGAAGACGTTCTGCCAGCAGATTCACCACAAATCGATGAATATTTGAGGCTAACAGTGGGTCAGATGCTTCGATCTCTTCAAATGATTCAGTCGATAGAAAATAAATCGTACTGGGCTTATCAGCGACCACTGATGCCGATCGAATCGTTTGACGATAGAGACCCATTTCCCCGATCGTATTCCCCACCGTGTAAGTGCGAATGCGTTTTGTTTGCCCCTCATCCAAGTCGAGCACTACACTCACCTGCCCAGAACCCACAAAATACAAACCATTAAAGGGGTCTCCTTGATGAAACAAATAATCTCCTTCGGCAAAAAGACGAGACTCAAGCCGACTCATCAAGTGATCGACCTGAACGGGATCTGAAAATCCTGATTTGAGATGCTCAGAGAGCGATCGGGCTTCCACATCACCCATATTATTCTCTATGAGAATTTGCTGTTCACACCATTCAAGCCCACGGTCTAAATCAGCAAAGACGTGACAGAATGAGTCATCTG
>JBBRMC010000618.1:0-2876 GCA_038231055.1 Leptolyngbyales cyanobacterium | reverse complement strand
TTCCTCTCGCGATCGTGCGCCCATTTCCATTTCGCCCATCATGCCTTCTTGATAAAAACGATCGAGGGTTTGCATCGTCAATTCTAGAGATTGTCCCTGACGTTTTGCGGCTTGAATAATTTGGCGAATTCGCTTCTCAGCAAAGGTGTTGAACCCGTTGTCAATGCCCAGTTTGTTGAGAGCAAGCAATCGTTGAATTGCATTGGTGAAATCAGCGATCGTGAGACTGACCAAACTGTGCTGAAAGACTCCCCATAAAACGTCTTGATGGAGAGCATAACGAACTTCTTGAGTCGTATCGAAGTTGGCTTCTAAGAATTCTTCTAGATAAGGTTGAGCCTCTTGCGCCGGGACGATCGGCACTAAAACTCTCAGCCAAGACCCATCATCTGAAAGTAATACCAAGAGCCGCGCCTCTTCAGTCTCTACCTGATAAGAACTGGTATCTAGTGCCTGAACCGTCTCTGCTCCAAATGAATCAGTCAGCGTCTTGGCGATTTCTTCTGTAATCATATTTCTTACAAAGTAGCTCTCTTCCACCCTACACCCTGAGCCTATGGGAAAAAAATCCCTCGATCGGTAGGCGATCGAGGGAAAAAGGGAGATTACCAGGATGAATCGATTAAACCAGCCACTCTTGAACGGCTTCCTCTTTGGTGTTGGTGCGACGGCTAGGCGTTTCGCGCTTGAAGTTCATGTGGACTTCGCGAGTCTGTTCTCCATCGACCGCAACCGCCATAATCGGGTAGTCAATCACCCCATCTTGGAACGACATCTGGAAGCGGAACGTGCCATCGGGGTTGAGCTTAATGGGCTGCCCTCCGATCGTGACCGTTGCATCGGGTTCGGTTGCGCCATAGACGATCAGTTCGGCATCTGCCACTAACCAAAACTGACGCGGACGAATGGGAGGAGCCGAAGCCCCGAAGCCGATCCCCGACATTCCCACACCTGACATGGTTAAGCCAGAAGTCGTCGGAACTGCCCACATTCCCACACCCGATGGGAAGACATAGGAGCTAATCGCCTCTTCGTGAATAGGGGCTTGCTGCATGGAGCCATAGAGAGAACCCGCAATGCGTTGCGCTTCGGCGGTGCCTGCCATGCCAAAGATTTGATCGTAGATGGGATTGCCCATGCCGCCATTGAGCGCAGTTGTCGTTGTCGCCACACGCTGACTGGGAGGAACCAATTCCAAAACAGTTTGACCGCGCAGATCGTCGTCCCAAGAGACGGTGACGAATTGATCTTCGATCCAGTCAGATGGGTAGACAGGAGGAACTCGAACTGGGGCAGACTGTGCCAACACAAGCCAGCGACCATCTGCACATCGATAGCCAATTTCAACCGTGTAATCACGATCGCTGACGGGGATCGGCAAATACCATTCCCGTGCTAGCTCATCGCAGGGATATTCTTGAACGCTGTGAGGGCTTTGATAGCCAACGCTGAGGTCGGTCACATCATAGAGGCGCAGGGCTAACTGTTGACCACCCTGACGACGCAAATCTTCCTTATGTTCGTTGGGCACATCCCAATAAGTGTAGGACCACTGAGGGTCGCGCGGCATGATGACGACGCGGCTTTCCCCATACCCTTCGGGAAGCTCAGCCAGATCTACATCTACTGCGGCTAGTGCCCCACCTGTGAGATCGCTCTGTCCAACATCAAATTTTGCTGCTTCCACTTCTTCTTGTGCCTCAGGTTTACGGGTTTGGGTTGCTGAGAGTCGGCTGCGCTGAATGACTTCGATCGCTGCCAAAAGCTGGTCTTTTCGCATCCGGCTATAGCGAGATACGCCGCATTCACTGGCGACTCGGCGCAACTGCCGGAGAGTCATTTCGTCTAACGGAGGGCGTTCGGTTGCCATAAAAACAAGCTCCAAGTCATGCGGACGGATTTTTCTGAGTAGTGTAAATATCTAAATTTACTTTTTTTAACAAACTGGGGATCGCTTGTACCTCTATATGTTGCAGAGAAGACATCTTTTGGTCAAGGGGTGAAACAGTTGGATTTGCTGACGATCAACGAAGGTATAGGGAATTTGGGGATCGCAATGTTATGATTTCCTAACATTACTTTAACTGGGGATCAGGTTGTCAAGGGGTTTAGAGTACAAAGATCCCAAAAGAAATCTAAATGTCAGATTTTCTTGACTTAATGCCATAAGGTCGTTGAAAGCAGACGGCTGAGCAGGAACTCAATCGTTTCCTGTAAACTGCTCTAAAGCCCGATTCTCTATGTGTATGAATTCCTCTAAGTCTGATGTCTGGGATAGCGATGCTGAAATGCGCGAAGGTCAGCCCGATCGCTCGTCAAAACACGGTTTGATCCGTAAGGGGTTAGCTCCGGCTGTGGGGTTATGGCTGCGGTCACAAGTCGAGCACATTGAAGATCTGGAGGTGGAGATTGAGGCGGGCGATCGCCAGATTCTGTCTGGCTGCATTCAGCAGATTAGGTTGTCTGCACGTAAAGCGATTTATCAAGGATTACACCTGAGCCAAGTTCGAGTGATTGGACAGACCATCCGCATTAATTTGGGACACGTTTTGAGAGGGAAGCCCTTGCGTTTGCTAGAACCGATTCGCATTGAGGGAACGGTGCTTTTGCAACAAGCCGACTTGAATGCGTCTCTGACAGCGCCCCTGTTAGCAAATGGTGTCACCGAGTTTTTGCTGACACTTTTGAGCGCGAGCGATTTGGGTGGATTGTCACCAGCATCCGAGCCTCGGCTAAATCTGCAACAGCTTCAAATCAGCTTAGACGAGGATTTAGTGACGTTGAGTGCGTTGTTGATTTCGGTGACTGGTAATGCAACGGCGATCGCGATCCGCACTGGGTTTGAGTTATCCAGTCCTCACGAGTTGAGGCTTGTC
>JBBRMC010000617.1:0-2881 GCA_038231055.1 Leptolyngbyales cyanobacterium | reverse complement strand
CTTACGATCCGATCACCCAATATGCGCTGCCTCCGAATGAGTCTTGGGTGCGTCAGAGCTTAATCGATGCCATTCAAGTCAAGCCTCGTCGCATTCTCGACTTAGGTTGCGGCACAGGCTCCACCACGCTTTTGCTCAAACAAGCCTTTCCCCAGGCTGAAGTCATTGGCATTGATTTGTCTCCTTACATGCTCGTAGTTGCCGATCACAAGGCAAAACAAATGGGGTTAGAGATTCAATGGCAGCAAGGCAACGCTGAACAGACTCGCTTTCCTGATGCCTCATTTGATTTGGTTACCGCGTCGCTGTTATTTCACGAAACGCCCCCGATCGTCGCTCAGTCCATTCTCCAAGAAAGCTATCGGCTTCTGACTCCTGGCGGTGAAGTCTTAATTCTGGACGGCAACCAAAAAACCCTGAGACAGACCGAGTGGTTGACCCAAATCTTTGAGGAACCTTACATTCAAGACTACGCGGCTGGCAACCTTGATGCCTGGATGGAAGCGGCGGGATTTGGGGCAGCTCAGACTCAAGAATTTTGGTGGATTCATCAAGTGACTCGTGGCGTAAAACCATTGCCGAGCCAGCGATTTCAACCCAAACCGCTTGAAGAAATAGCAGATGGACAATGGGCGATCGGCTAGAAAAAACTTCTAATTAGGGTGACATCTCTCGCCGCAACTGCCGCAAAACTTGACTGGTGCCTTGTTGCATGGCTTGCTGCACCAGATCGGGAATCAGTTGAGTTATCGGCAAATCGGGAAACACCAGACTGATCGGTGATTCTTGGTATTCTCCACCATTGAGCAAATTGGTTTTAAGTGTGCCTTGGTTGTAGATCCAGACTTCGGGCACCTGAATTCCGGCGTAGGCTTCTAGCGTGGTTTTGGAGGTGACATCGGCTTCGATCGCCAAGTCAGGCGGCGGATACACATCTAGATTCATCGACATCATGCACTCTCGCACTCGCTTTGCATTCTCTCCAATATAAAAACAGGTATCGGGTTCGAGTCCGGCTTGCTTTTTTTTGCGTCGGAAGGTCGTCGAGCCAAAATCCTCCCAATCCAAATTTCGAGCATCTAGCAGAATTTTGACGAGATCTCCAATAATGCGATTCGGACGTTCGTGGGCGGGTAAAGGGGACACAATTTCTAGTACTCCGTTGCTGTAGGCGATGCGGGCACTGCGTTTTTCGCCCAGTTCTTCTAAGATGGCTTCAAATTTTTCCCAGGTGATGTCGGTAATGGTCAAAACATTGCCAGGCTCAAGCACGATGTCTTTAATGGGAACGGTGACTGGCGTTACGATTTGAGTGGTCATTGCTAAAACCTCGATCGCTCGACAAAAATTTGCCTATATCGGTAATCCTAACGCTTTGGCAATCAGGGGCAGCAGTTTGCTACAGGCTTCTGCAAGTTTGGCAGTGTCGGGGAGGTTGGCGATCGTGCCTTTCAAAAAAGTCATTGCTTTCTCGCCCAAGCTCTTTTTCTCTGGCTGATCAGGATTTTGTCCGACTTCTGCCAGGTTTTTGACTTGTTCTAGGGCGTTCGTCTTGCCTTTTTGTGAGAGTTCGGGGTCGGCTTCGATCGCGGTTTGCAATTGGGTAAGAAGTTCTTTGATTCCAGGCTGTTCGGTCGTGGTGGCTGGTAGTTGATTGAGGGCATTAGTGACAGCACCGCTCATATTGAGAATGCTATTGGTCATCTGATTGGTTCCGGTGTTGATAAAACTACCTGCGCCAGCGTTAATGCCTTGGTTTTTATTGTCTGTCATGGTGTTTTCGTTTCCTGCAACGATCGTGAGATTAGAAAGCAGATTTCCGAGATTTGTGTTTTGAGCCAGCGTGAGAGCAAGTTGGTTTAATTCTTGATTGTGGCGTTTCTCAGATTCTAATAATTCAGCGTTTTTCTGTGCTTCTAACTTTGCTTGATAAGCCGTATCAAATGTATGTTCTACTTTACCTTTATCAGTTCCTTCAGGAAGCTGAAGCGTCACTAAAACGTCGTTGCCTTTTTTCTCGATCGCTTGCACTGAGTCGGGCGAGATATCAGGATTTTCCTGCATCAATTTTTGAAAGGCACCGGCAAACGCTTCTGGATTCACGCCATTTTTCAGCAATAGTTGCACCGTGGTCATGATTTTGGTGTAAAGCTTTTCAAAGTCTCCGGGCTGAAACACTTTATCGGAGTCATGGGGGCGACGTTCTCGACTGCCAAACTTGTTGGGTTGCTCTAACAGAAATACATATTGACAATCAACTCGATCGAGCTTTGTAGTGTGGTCAATGTTCCACGATTCTAGACAAGCTCCGGTGAGATAGGCGTGGCTAAAGTCAGCACCAACCGCGAGAGTTTTGGTCAAGATCGCGTCTTTGAGATTGGCTTGCTCAAGGGTTGCATGACTCAAGTTTGCTTGTTCTAAATTAGCGCCTTCGAGGTTAACTCCGTTGAGATTTGCATTGTAGAGATCAGCGCTTTTATAAGATTTTTTGTAGCCGTTTCGCGTGATTAATAATTCACGAACCGCAGAGTTTGCGAGAATGGAAGTTCCAAGTCGGGCACGATCGAGTTTCGCAGCATCTGACCAACAGACTTGATGCAAAATGGTTTGTTTTTGTTTAGTGTGATTGAAGTTAGTGCTTTTGAGAATAGCTTTTGTGAAGTCTGCATCGGTCAGATCAGCGCCGCAGAAGGAAGTGCCACCGATCGCTCCCAAGGCAACGCCAATTGTCCGAACCAAGGCAAATTTTTCATCTCCTTTTAACGATCGCCAAGCAACATAAAGACTCAGTAGCGCGACAGCGACAGCGACAACGCCAGCGACAGCGACAGCGACAACGACAACGACAGCGACAGCGACAACGCCAGCGACAGCGACAGCG
>JBBRMC010000616.1:0-2894 GCA_038231055.1 Leptolyngbyales cyanobacterium | reverse complement strand
TTCTAACGCCTCGTTAACCTGACGTTCTCAATAGCGTTTAGCATCGCTCCCATCTTTGCCAGCGATCACAATCTTTTGGGATAGTTTTGGATGAAACCATTTACTGTGACTACCTTTTGCAGATTCGTAGTCAAATCCTGCTTGAAGGAGCAAACGTTTTATTTCTCTAATTTTTTTGGCAAGCTGGGGCTATCTCTCTTAGTTTACGATCTCAATTTATCGGGTTAGATGTTCACCATTCTGAATGGAAACAACGCCCAGACGCAAGGTATACTCCGTTTGAGTAAATAGACTGAGAAGACATGGTAGCGATAGCAATCTTGGCGGCTGGGCGAGGGACGCGGATGAAATCGGATTTGCCAAAAGTCCTGCACTGCTTGGGGAGCCGATCGCTGGTTGAGCGAGTGTTAGATGGGGCGGCTGAGATGAATCCCCTACGGCGGTTGGTGATTGTGGGCTATCGGGGAGAGCTTGTCAAAGAGGCGATGGCAAAACAGGGCGATCGCTTTGCTGGAGTGGAATTTGTTGAACAGACCGAGCAGTTAGGCACCGGACACGCCGTTCAGCAGTTGCTGCCTCATTTAAAGGGGTTTGAAGGAAGTCTGCTAGTTTTGAATGGGGATGTTCCATTGCTGCGACCTGCCACACTGCAACGATTGCTAGAGACGCATCAAGAACACAATAATGCAGCGACCATTCTGACGGCTCAAATCCCTAACCCTAAAGGATATGGACGGGTGTTTTGCGACGGAAATAACCTTTTGACTCAGATTGTGGAAGACCGCGATTGCAGTCCTACTCAAAAGCAAAATCGCCGTGTCAACGCCGGAATTTATTGCTTTAGATGGCAGGATTTGGAAGCGGTGTTGCCCAACCTCACGAGCAATAATGATCAGAAAGAATATTATTTAACTGATGCAGTAAATTACCTCAGTCCGGTGATGACTGTTGATGTTGACGACTATCAAGAAATCTTGGGCATCAACGATCGTAAGCAACTCGCTACCGCCTACGAAATTTTGCAAACGCGCATTAAAGATGATTGGATGGCTCAAGGGGTGACGCTGATTGACCCAAACAGCGTCACGATCGAAGACACCGTAACTCTCGAAGCCGATGTGGTGATTGAGCCACAGACCCACCTCCGAGGCGATACACGAATTCAAGCCAAGAGCCGAATTGGACCGGGGAGCTTGATCGAAAATAGTCAAATTGGGGAGAATGTCACGGTTCTTTTTTCGGTCGTGACGGATAGCGTCGTTAAGTCTGGCTCTCGAATTGGACCTTACGCCCATCTACGGGGTCATGCTGAAGTTGGCTCAGGTTGCCGGATTGGTAACTTTGTTGAGCTGAAGAATTCGACCTTGGGCGATCGCACCAATGCGTCTCACTTAACTTATTTAGGAGATGCCACGATCGGGACTCAAGTCAACATCGGCGGCGGCACGATCACTGCCAATTACGATGGCGTGAAGAAGCACCGCACGACGATCGGAGATCGCAGCAAAACGGGAGTGAACAACGCCTTAATTGCCCCAATCACCATCGGCGAAGATGTGACGATCGCCGCAGGTTCAACCATTAGCGAAGATGTGCCGAATGATTGTTTGGCGATCGCTCGTGCGCGTCAGGTCGTGAAGCAGGGGTGGCGAATGAAGCAGCGATCGTCTGAGACAGAAACCTAGCTAAACTTTGTACAGCTTGGTTCAATTCTAACCACGGAAGATCACGTAGAATCTCCAGTCTTCGGGAGGCAATTGCTACATCTCCCTGAGACATCTCATATAGAACAACTGCTGAAGTGTAGAGAATGAATGTGTCTCGATCAGTTTGACGGCACAGTTGAGCCGCCGCAGATAAGTTCTGGCTTCCATAAATCAACTTTCTACGACCGACTTCAACGTAGTGTTAGGTTGCAACCCGCTCCACCAAATATAGCGTATTGTTTTCTCTTCGGTCTCCTAAAAACGTACATATTAACGAAAAGCTCCTACTTTTGATAACATAGCGCCAGAATCTATTCAGTGTTAACGGAACCGATAATAATGGTTAGAGCTTCCAGAGCAGGGCAATATGTAGAACAGATAGAGGGCTACAAAGCCTTTATCCCTACTCCATTGCCACCCTTACCTGAAATTATTATGGATCAAGAGATGTGGAATCTGCTGTCTCAAGCAGATCGTGCGTTGGGTCGTCTAGATGGCGCAACCGATGCACTACCTAACCCAGATCTATTTGTGTTTATGTATGTTCGGAAAGAAGCAGTTCTATCAAGTCAAATTGAGGGGACACAAGCATCTTTGATCGATGTCCTAGAATTTGAATCTCAGGCTTTGGAACCGGATAATCCTCAAGAGGTTGCAGAGGTCGTAAACTACATCTCTGCGATTAATTATGGTCTTGAGCGACTCAAGGAGTTACCTGTATCTTTGCGATTAATTCGAGAAATTCACCAAGAGTTAATAAAAGGAGTGAGAGGTGCTGAACGCAATCCAGGGGAGTTTCGCCGCAGCCAGAATTGGATTGGTGCGGGAGGATGCTCCCTAGCTGAGGCTACTTATATCCCCCCACCGTCTTATGAAATGCTCCAATCTTTAGATAATTTGGAGAAATTTTTGCATAGCCCACAACCTATACCTACCTTAATCAAGGTTGGATTAGCTCATGCTCAGTTTGAAACTATTCATCCTTTTCTCGACGGCAATGGAAGAACAGGACGACTATTAATTACCTTTCTTTTGTGTGAGCAAAATATCCTACAACGCCCTTTACTCTACATCTCTTACTATTTTAAGAAATATCGTGCCGAATACTACGATCGCCTTCAGTCTGTCCGAGACAGCGGTAACTGGGAAGGTTGGTTAAAATTTTTTCTGCGTGGTGTTTACGAAGTC
>JBBRMC010000615.1:0-2896 GCA_038231055.1 Leptolyngbyales cyanobacterium | reverse complement strand
TGCTGGTGGTTGAGTATTACTCCCGTCAGGCTTAATCTCGCTAGCAGTACGATCGAGATTCACGCGGCACTCGAAATATTTGGCAAAGCCTTCTGATCCCGTCAGTCAGAGGGTTTTTGTTTGGGCACCATTATTTTTTAGATGGCATTATCGCAGCGATCGCCGTGCGGTTGCGCTAACCCAATCCACTAAGAATGTCAGCATCAGAAAGCCGCCGAGTGTGACGACCAACGATCGATAGTCAAAGCTGCTCAACTGTTCGGTGAGCGATCGTCCGAGTCCGCCTGCGCCGACGAGTCCGACAATCACGGTTTCACGCATACAGACTTCCCACCGATAGAGAGAGTAAGCTAAAAATCTCGGCAGGGTGAGGGGCAAAACTCCATAGAGAAAGATTAGCGAGTTGGGAGTGCCTTGAGCTTTAAGAGCTTCGAGCGGACGCTGATCCTGATTCTCGATCACTTCTGCCATCAAGCGTCCCAAAATACCTAAATTGTGAAGACCGAGGGCGATCGCTCCGGGCAAGATTCCTGGAAACATCACGAATAGCACCACCAATGCCCAAATCGGGGCGGGAATAGCACGACACATCAGCAGAATGACTCGGGATAAGAGCAGCATGATCTGCGGAATTAGGCTGGCAGATTTACCGGGATTTGAGTTGAGCAATCCGCCCGGTAGGAAGAAATTATTGGCGGCTGGAAATGCGAGGAGCAATCCTCCAAACGCAGAAAACGCGATCGCTAAGACTGACATTGAGACGGTCTCGATCGCTTGCGGAATCAGTCGCGGAATTTCACTAAAATCAGGCGGCAAAGCAGACTGGACAAACTGCCCCAATAACTGCTGAGTGCGCGGTGCCCAGAGTTTGCCAAAGTCGGGATTGATCACCCAAAAACACAGAATTAACAGAGCTAGAGAGACTGGAAGTAAGAGAAAATAATTTCGTCGCGCCATGTCTTTTGGAGGTTGTTTTCTCTTATTCTGCTGAAGGTTCAAATCAAGACGGCTAGAGCATCCCAACTGCCGCCGCAGCCAAGCACTACCTAGATCGACTAATCCATTGAGGATGAATAGCGCATAGAAAAATGTCCAGAGTTGCTCATAGCGGAGTGATTGCAGACTGAGAAAGATTTCGTATCCTAATCCCCCTGCGCCGATGATTCCTAAGACTGCTGCTGATCGAATCGAGCATTCAAAGCGATAAAACGCATAAGATAATAGATTGAGAAATGCTTGCGGTAATAAACTATAGAAAAATGCTGTTAGGGGCGAGACTCCGCTATTTAATAGAATTAACAATGGCTGTCGTGGGGTTTCATCGAGAATCTCAGAGAAGACTTTAGCGGTGATTGCGCCAAATGGGATTGCGATCGCCACGATCGCCGTGAGCGGATCGAGTCCCCAAATATTGACAAAGAACAGCCCCCAAATCAGTTCATGAATCGCACGAGGCACTGCAAGAAATCCTCGACTCAATAGCCAAAAACGGGAAGGCTGACCAAATGATAACCACCAAACTTCTGAGATGAGAATGCCGCCGATCGTTCCTAAAATTAGACTAAAGAACGTTCCGCAAACTGCATAGGCTAACGTGGTGAGAGTCGCGTTGAAGGTTGTTTGTAGTAATTCAGAACTGAAATCTGGATGAACGCTGGCTACTATAAATTTCCATAAAAGCGGTGCGCCATTCAGATTTAACAAGTCTTGCTGAAACAGCCCAGCTTGCAGGAGCGAAAAGACGATCGCGACCAGCCCAATCAAGCCCCATTTTAGAGGCGGAGTGATCACAGTCATCGCTGAGATTCCAACTGATATAAGTCTGCGATTAAACCCGATGAGACTTGGTGCGGAGCCGCATCGAATAGAATTTTCCCCTGACGTAAGCCGATGATGCGATCGCAGTGACTCCGCGCAAAATCAATATCGTGCAGGCTGACAATCAAAGTTCGGTGCGTTTGCTGGACGAGATTTCGCAACAAATCCATAACTTCGCGGCTGAGTTCGGGGTCGAGGCTAGCAATCGGTTCATCTGCCAAAATGACTAATGGATTTTGAACAAGCACTCTGGCGATCGCGACTCGTTGCTGTTGTCCGCCTGAGAGTCGATCGGTGCGTTCATAGAGTTTTTCTGCAATGCCCACTTGACTCAAGGCTTTAGTCGCCGTCTCGGTTTCTAAGGGCACGATCAGGGACGTTAGCGCTTTTAGAAATGACCATCGCCCTAAGTGTCCTGCATTGACGTTGTGAATCACCCGCAGGTTATCGACTAAATGCAACTGTTGATAAATGGTGCCGATTTGCTGCTGAATCTGACGCAGCCGTTTTGAGTTGAGATGGCTCAAATTTCGTCCCATTGCCCAGACTTCACCGTGCGTCGATCGCAGAGTGCCATTCAGCAATTGCAGCAGCGTGCTTTTTCCTGCCCCACTGGACCCGACTAACGCCACTCGCTCGCCGGGATAAATTTGCAGGTTGATATCTGTCAACGCTGAGAACTGACCGAACTGTTGAGAGATGTGTTTGAGTTCAAAAACGGGGACGGGAAGATCCATCTAACCAAGTTCGTGCATTGTTCAAGAAATCGTACCGACCCGTAGAGACGTTTCGGTGAAACGTCTCCGCAAATTATCGGGCTTATCCGGCGATCTTGGGGCATAAATTATTGGATTACCCGGCGATCGTGGGGAGACGTTCCGCTGGAACGTCTCTACCAAATCGTTATTTGATTTTGCCGATCTCGCGCCCGACTTTTTCGATCGTCGCATAATTCTCGTTTTTGGTGGGCACAAACTTGGCTGCCCCAAACAATTCTAAGATCTCTTTTTGGTCGGGCACACTGGGATCAAGTTTCATTAGCGCAGCTTGCACTTTTTGCGGAAAATCGGCTCCAAAT
>JBBRMC010000614.1:0-2897 GCA_038231055.1 Leptolyngbyales cyanobacterium | reverse complement strand
TATTTAACGATGAAGTTTGCTTGCAGCTTTCTTTTCTCATTCAAAGGTGCGAATTTAGAAATCTTGCGCTTGATTTTAAATTTCAAACAATATCCCTTGAAAAGGTTAACTGATAACTCTTTTTAGGGTTTGCTGGATGGCACTTCGCTGTTCATCATCATAGCCCCATCGGTTTAGAAAGCTTTTGTAGTGCCCTGTGCCTGTCGCGATCGTGTCCGATAATATTTGCAGCTTTGTTTGTACGATCGCCAACTGCACGAGTTGAATTAACTGCCCTGTACGTCGCTGCACTCGCTCTGAACCTTGTGCCATGTCTGAATTCTGATTGCGCGTGTGGGCGAGAATCATCGCCGTAGACATGGCTAAATTCTTGACCAGCAGTTCAGATACGATTTCGGGCGACGATCGTAACCCTTGTACGACAGAATTAGAAGGCTGATCGGCGAGTGAGCGATCATCGGTAAGATAGGTGACGAAAAATCCTCGTGCTCCATTTTCGGTGGCGACTAACGCGGCGATCGTCTGTTCAATTTCTGAGTCGGATAAGCTCCCCTGCTCCATCTCAGCTAAAAAGGATTGAGTCAGCGCAATGGCTTGCTCAAAAGAAATCGACTCAGGAATCGGAAAAGTCTCTGCGATCGTCATCTTTTTCTGAAGTCTACAGGTATGATTGTACTCAATTATGGCGATTATCTCCTCTAAGAAACAGCCATCTGAACCAGAACGCTCCAACTCCGAGTTGGGGAATCTTCCTTTGCCTGTCAGCGTTGCTGAATCCCGTCAAAATCGCAGGCAAGCCGGGACAGATTTAGTGCGCCCAGAGTCAGAGCCTGAAGAAAACGGCAAACCCGAAGAACGAATTCGACCCCAGAAGTTGAGCGATTATGTCGGGCAACAAGACTTAAAAGATGTTTTAGATATCGCCATTCAAGCTGCCAAAGTTCGTAGTGAGCCATTGGATCACCTGCTGCTTTATGGTCCTCCAGGCTTAGGCAAAACCACGATGTCGCTGATTTTGGCATCTGAGATGGGGGTCAATTGCAAAATTACTAGTGCTCCGTCTCTAGAGCGCCCTCGTGACATTATGGGGCTGTTGGTGACGCTGCAACCGGGCGATGTACTGTTTATCGACGAAATTCATCGTCTGCCTAGAGTCACCGAAGAATTGCTCTACCCAGCGATGGAAGATTTTCGAGTCGATATCATTGGCGGCAAAGGACGCAGTGCCCGAACCCAATCCCTCAAGCTAGCGCCGTTCACCCTAGTCGGGGCAACCACGCGGGTCGGAGCCTTGACTTCGCCATTGCGCGATCGCTTCGGCTTAATTCAAAAACTCCGCTTTTATGAACTCAACGAATTGACTTCTATCGTATTAAGGACGGCAGCGCTGTTAAACACGCCGATCACTGCCGAGGGTGCCTGTGAGATTGCGCGTCGGTCTCGTGGCACACCTCGAATCGCGAATCGCCTGTTAAGACGCGTCAGAGACTACGTTCAGGTTAAAGCCTCTGGAGAGGTGACTCAAGACATCGCAGCAGAAGCGCTGGAATTGTTTGATGTTGATCCCTGTGGGCTAGATTGGACTGATCGTCGTCTCCTCAGCTTTATGATCGAGCGGCACAACGGCGGACCTGTAGGACTCGAAACCCTCGCCGCCTCGACTGGAGAAGACTCACAGACGATCGAGGAAGTCTATGAACCCTATCTGATGCAAATCGGCTATCTCAGTCGCACCCCTCGCGGACGAATTGCGACGGCGGCAGCGTGGAAACATTTAGGTTATCAACCCCCTGACAGTCAACTTTCTCTAATGTCGTGAATCTGGAGTACTTTAATGCGTTGCTTGCTGAAATTTTGTTTGGCGTTTTTGCTAGTTGTGGTGATCGGGTTAGGAATGCCGATCGCTTGGGCGGCTGATGAAGAAAGCTTGCCCCAACCCTCGGCTCTAGATTTATATGAGCAGCTAGGAACTCTTAGAGAGCAAGCGTTTGAAGCGACGAATAAAGGCGATTTTGCCATTGCAGAAGGCTACTGGACTCAAATTATTGATCGCTTCCCTGACAACGCGGCAGCTTGGAGCAATCGAGGCAACGCCAGGGTCAGCCAAAACAAACTAGATAGCGCGATCGCTGACTTTAACAAAGCGATGGAACTCGCTCCCAGTGCTCCTGACCCGTATCTAAATCGAGGTGCAGCCCTCGAAGGCTTGGGTCAATGGGACGCAGCGATCGCCGACTACAACCACGTTTTAGAACTCGACCCGAACGATCCGGCTGCCTACAATAATCGTGGCAATGCTCAAGGTGGGTTAGGTCATTGGGAGGCGGCGATCGCTGACTTCCAAAAAGCTACCGAACTCGCCCCTCAATATGCGTTTGCTCGTGCCAATTATGCCCTTGCCCAATATCAAGTAGGGCAAACCGAGGAGGCAGTCCGCACGATGAGAAACTTAGTTCGCAAGTATCCTAAGTTTGCCGATATGCGGGCAGCGTTGACCGCGGCTCTGTGGGTGCAGGGTAAACAGGGCGAAGCAGAGAGCCAATGGGTGTCAGCAGTCGGACTCGATCGTCGCTATAAAGATATCAACTGGGTCAAAACGACTCGTCGCTGGCCTCCTCAAATCGCTGCCGCGCTAGGAAAGTTCTTAAACCTTCAGTAAGCCACGTCTAAGGATCGTGGATTCAATAATCTGTAAGACGTGTGAGCGTCTTCTGCCCTCCTCACGAAGCTACCGTGTACACACAAGTCCTCGTAGATTCGTTTGAGTCGGCTTATGCCCCCTAAATCCCCCAAAATTGGGGGACTTTGAACAAGATGAATGGCTTGACCTCTAAAACCTCGTTTCATCTCAAAGTCCACCAGAATGGGGGATTTAGGGGGCGAAAGGTTTTGGCAAT
>JBBRMC010000613.1:0-2898 GCA_038231055.1 Leptolyngbyales cyanobacterium | reverse complement strand
TGAGAAGATTGCAGCAGGGCTGCCAGCGAGGGCAGATTCTCGATTTCTACGCTGGTTGCCGTTTTTTGATTAATGGCACGATCTCGAAACTCCGACTCGATTAAAAATCGTAGGGCACTTTTAATCGAATCCATCTCGATCGGGTTGCTAATCCAAACCATGAGATCGAACTTCAACCCATCGTTTTCAACTCCTTTAAAGTACACCTCTGGAGAGGGAGACGACAAAACTCTCGGCTCTTGACGAGCGGCTGCCAGCAATGCTTCTAGTACCGTTAGCGAGTCATTTTCTTCAGCCACCTGCACCGGAATCTCGATTCGACATTTGGGGTCGCGATAGCTCCAATTGATGACATTTTGGTCGAGAAATCGGCTGTTGGGCACAATCACAAACACACCGTTAATCGTGCGAATGGTGGTCGCTCGAATCGCAATTCCTTCGACTGTTCCGGCAAGATTATCGACCTCGATATAATCGCCCACTTTGATAGGTTGTTCAAAGAGCAGGGTTAAACCGCTAATAAATTGGCTCGACAGATTCTGTAGCCCAATGCCAACTCCAATGCCGATCGCCCCTGCAAATACTGCTAGCGAACTTAAATTAATACCAGCCGTTTCTAGCACTATAAAAAAGCCAATCACCGTGATGATATAGCTAGTGATAGCTGACAGTGACTCTCGTGTGCCGATTTCTAGCTTAAAGCCCGGTAAGATCCGTTGCCTTAGCAATTGCTTGATAGTGTTTGCAACTATTAAAACGATAATTACTTGAACAATCAGTTCAGTAACTAAGCTAAGAGAAAACTTTTCTCCTGCAAACGTGAACAGGCTGCTGTTAAAAGCGCTCAATAAGGATTGAAAAAATCGATTAATTTGCACAATCACCCATGTGAAGGCAGATTGCAACTCCATAATTCAGCGCTCCTCACGATCGCTTCTATTAACCTAATTAATGATGACAGTTACTCTAATTATTATGTCTATCGATAGATGCAAAATTTAGATAAAAATGTATTCTTTCAAGTGATTGTAATATTAATAAGGTATGCAAAAATGCTATCACAGTTCGTAATTTTATAGTTGTAAACAGTGGCTACCAAAGCGCATTCTAAACCTGTTGTTAACCCTCTCATCTCAAATCTCACGACAGGCGGCACGATGGGTCTTCTGACCGTGATCACAAGCGTCTCGTTTGCCTCCGTTATCTTCTCTGGAGAGTTCTCAAATGCAGTCCCGTTTGGCACGGGATTGCTGCTGTTTAGTGCAACCTTGGTGAGCGCGATCGTGACGACGTTTAGCGCTTATCCTGCCATTGTGGGTACGGTCTCAGAGCCAAGCATTCCAGTTTTAAGTTTGGTTGCCCGACAAATTCTCGACCAGATGCCCAACGCCCCGACTGAGGCTAAACTGTTAACGCTCACAGCAACGATCGTGCTCTATGCCGTGGTGGGTGGCACTATTCTTACATTGTTGGGTCGGTTCAAGTTAGGTGGCTTTGTTCGCTATATTCCTTACCCGATCGTAGGCGGCTTTCTGGCAGGAACAGGAGTGCTGTTAGTGCAAGGAGCGATGCACTCGATTCAGGGGCTTGATTTTCACCACCTAACTCTCTCAGCGTTCGTGCAACCTAATGTATTGCTTCAGTGGGTGCCAGCGCTGATTTTTGCGATCGCAATGTTTGCGATTCCGCAACTGATCGACCACTTTTTAGTGATCCCTAGCATTATCGCGATCGCGCTGGTGCTGTTCTATGTTGGCTTGACGATGACGGGCACCTCGATCGAGCAAGCCACCAATGATGGTCTACTGTTAGGCACACTGCCCCCTAGCAGCCTTTATCATTTCACAACGATTTCGGCGCTGACTCAGGCAAATTGGGGCGTTGTGTTGCAGCAGGTGCCTAGTTTAGCCGCACTTTGGCTCATAGAATCGATGGCGCTGTTGCTCAATGCAAATGGTATCGAACTTGCTGCTTCGCGTGATCTCGACCTCAACCATGAGCTAAGAGTAGCGGGGGCAGCCTCGATCGCCTCTGGCTTGGGGGGTGGCATTGGCGGGTTTGCCAGTTCGGGCGAAAACACGCTAGCTCGTCATCTAGGGGGCACTCGGCGCATTGTGGGCTGGATGATTACCGGAATTTGTTTAGCCATGTTGTTAGGAGGTGCATCACTGCTATCGCTCGTTCCTAAATTTGTTTTGGTGGGCATTCCGCTATTGCTGGGTCTAGAGTTCTTTTACGAATGGCTCTACCAAGCGTGGTTCAAATTTTCGAGATCGGACTATGCGATTATCGTGCTGATTGTGGTGGTGACGGGCAGTGTCGGCTACCTGCAAGGCATCAGTGTAGGACTCCTCGCCGCGATCGTGCTGTTTGTGATCAACTACAGCCAATTATCAGTTACAAAGCGAGTCGGGTCGGGGGCATTTCAGCATAGCAACGTGCTGCGAAACTCTGAGGAGTTGGACATCTTAGATACTCAAGGTGAACAAATCTATATTTTAGAACTGCAAGGGCTGATCTTTTTTGGCACCGCGAACAAATTGCTGACTGAGATCCGGGGTCGTCTCGACGATTCCACCTCGGTCGAAGTTCGGTATGTAGTTCTAGACTTTCGACTCGTGAGCGGTTTGGATGCTTCTGCTGTCCTCAGTTTTGCCAAACTCAAGCAAGTGGCTGCCTCAAAAGGGGTACATCTGCTGTTTACCAATCTGTCTCATGAAGCAATACAGCGACTGAGACAAGGAGACTGCCTTAAAGCAGATGACTCATTCTGTCACGTCTTTGCTGATTTAGACCGTGGGCTTGAATGGTGTGAACAGCAAATTCTCATAGAGAATAATATGGGTGATGTGGAAGCCCGATCGCTCTCTGAGCATCTCAAATCAGGATTTTCAGATC
>JBBRMC010000612.1:0-2914 GCA_038231055.1 Leptolyngbyales cyanobacterium | reverse complement strand
TTGGGCTACCAGATTGGAGTCGTTTTAGTCTGGTTAGCGATCGTCGGTTTACTGGCAGAAGGAGCCAAGCGCTTTGGCAACGCGGGAACCGAAGTCATTCGCAAAGTGGTTCACATGGGCACAGGAAACGTGATTTTGATTGCGTGGTGGTTAAAAATTCCTCTATGGGTTGGAGTTTCGGCATCGATTTTGTTTAGCACGATCGCTCTGATATCCTACTATGTGCCAATTCTCCCCAACATCAACAGCATCGGGCGCAAAAGCTTTGGCACGTTCTTTTATGCGGTCAGCATTGGGGTGTTAGTTGCCTGGTTCTGGGCGATCAATCTGCCGCAGTATGCCGCATTAGGCATTTTGGTGATGACCTGGGGCGATGGGTTAGCGGCTTTGATTGGCAGGCGCTTTGGTCGCCATACCTACAAACTTTGGGGTATGCAAAAAAGCTGGGAAGGCTCAGGGACAATGGCATTAGTCAGCTATGCCGTCAGCCTTGCTGTCCTGCTGGGAACGATGGGCAACGTCTGGCAAGCTTGGCTCATTTCTCTGACCGTCTCCCTGGCTGCGGCTGGGCTAGAAGCCTTTTCAAAATTTGGAATTGATAATTTGACGGTTCCGCTCGGCAGTGCTGCGATCGCCTTCTTCCTAAGCCAGCAATTGTTCCCTTAGAAGCGATACACCCAAAGGGTGAGAGACTGACCACACGACTACCGATAGACTGAAAAAGTGTGCGATTCTTTAAGGAAACTTTATCTCTATCGCAGAAGTCGCTTGTTTCAGGACTTGAAACCATTCTCATCACGCTCAAATCGCCTCTTACTCTGTAACTATGCCCTCTATCGTGAAGCTCCCCAACCCAACCCCCCACTGGGAAGACTTATCTCTAACCTCTCAGCCAGAACCCGACCAATTAGACAACATCAAGGCTCAATTGGATCTAATCTTGCTGGCACTAGAAGCGATCGCGGGCATCAGCTCTGAGGCAATGCTGCAAGCGGCGACTGATTTAGGTCTAGAATCGGTCGTTGCCGATCGAGTCTCTCTGTGGCGATTACGTCAATCTAGCCCCTTAAGAAAGGGTCAAGGTGGGCGCAAAAAGCTAGATGTTGAAGAAGCACGGGCGCTCTCTCTGATCGTCTGTCACCTTGCAAAGCAGCACAATGAGTTAGTTCGTCGAGCGGTCGCTCTATTAGAACAGCTTGCCGAACAGAACAAAGAGCCTCACCAAGCTTCCCTGTTAGGAAACTATCTAGATACGTTTCACAACACCTATCAAGAGCGAATGGAAGACGGCGAGACTGTTTCGACCGACATCCTCACTCACCTGGCACTCAAGCTTTTAATCGATCTCCTGTTTTACGGCAGTCAGAATGGAGTTCGACGGCTGTGGCTGACCTTACTGGAGCGATCGATTCAGTCTCAACCGTCTCTCCCTTCTCACGCCTAATTCTCTCTGACGTATTCCCCTTTTGAACTCATGTCCTTCTCTAACTCAGTGACTCGACGCTACACGCCGCCCACCTGTACGCTTGAAATCTCCGCGAAGGACTCGCCTCTCACGCGCTGGATGGGTCGTTCAGCATTGAAGCATTTGCGCTTTAAACTCAGCTTTGACGATCCGCGAGTTAGTGACGATCGTTGGATCGCGGTGCGGGGCGATCGATCCCAGCTAGAGTCTCTCTCCCAAGTTGTCACCACTTACGTCCAGCAGTTTCTCAACCAATCAACTACCCTTCTCAACGCCACTCATGCAGGAAACGGCACCTCCTCGAACCTGAGTCAGTCAGCCACTACTTCACCCTTGAGTGTGATGTCTCGCCCCACTCCACGAGACGCAAACGCTATCGAAACAAATCCTGCTAGAATCTCCATTCAGCCAAGCGGTATTTTATCGCACGAGCTATTTTTAGGAACGCTGGCGACCGAAGAATCGGGAGCATCTATTCGATTAAGTGCCGTGCAGCTCGCAGATCTGGCAAGCGCCTTGGATGAGTATGCGACCGATGTCACGGCACTCCCCAGTCTCAATCGTTCTGCCTGGTCAAAATCTCCTCAGTGGACGAGCATCGCTGCCACCGCTCTGATCGCCTTTGGACTGAGTGCCTCAATCTTGAAGTTGCTCGATCGTCCTTCACAACCTCAAAACACTGCCACCAGCAGCCAAGGAGCCAGCAGCAGCGATCAGCGTCTCGCCGTTCAACCGTTGCCCAGCAGTCCCGATCCTAGTCCGTCTGCCCTTTTACCGACGGCTCCCCCGCCGCTCATTTCGTTAAATCCCCCGGCTCCCTCCACCAGCACAGCCCCTTCAACGACTGGGAATTTGCCCAAAATTACCGTCCTGCCAGCTCCTCCGGCTAACTCTGTTCCTGTAGAGGCACCTCCCGGACTCACCATTCAACCTGCTCCGTCTGGAGATCGTGCCTATCCCGTGTCTCCGGTGCCTAAAGTCTCGGCAGGCAGCGCTCGCAGTGCTCAAGCTCCGTCTGCGGCGAGTCAAAGTTCTGGAGAAGAACGAGCGGCGATCGCATTCAGCAGTACAAATCGCTCTGCTGAATCCAGTCGTCCTCTCGATAAAGACAGCACTGCCTTTGACACGATTTCTCAAGTTGCTGAGGTCAGACAATTTTTTCAGAAACGTTGGCAGCCTCGCCCAGAGCTAACTGAAAAGCTACAGTACAGTATTACGCTTAATCCAGATGGCTCGATCCGACGGACGGATGCACTGAATCAAGCGGCAGGCGACTATATCGATCGCACAGGAATGCCTCCTTGGAGCGAACCGTTTGTCTCACCGCTCAAGGGCAGAAATAGTGCTGTGATTCGAGTCGTCCTCAGCCCAGATGGAACGGTTCAAACCTTCTTACAGGTGGGCAGTGGTCAATAAAAAATTCGAGACAATTGCAAATGCCTCGAATCT
>JBBRMC010000611.1:0-2914 GCA_038231055.1 Leptolyngbyales cyanobacterium | reverse complement strand
TGGCAGCTTTCTGGCTCTGGCTTGAGGAGATTGCGCTCCGATCCGATCGTCGTTTCGGCTGACGTGATAATTTCCTCACGAATGGAGTCGATCGGCGGATTGGTAACTTGTGCAAATAACTGCTGGAAGTAGTCGTAAAGCAGTTTAGGGCGGTCAGACAGGACGGATAGAGGCGTATCGGCACCCATTGCCCCGATCGCTTCTACGCCATCACGCGCCATCGGAGTCAACAACAGCCGCAAATCTTCAAAGCTATAGCCAAACGCCGTCTGACGCTGAATGATCGGCGTGAATTCTGGATTGTCTCCTGGCGGTGCGTCTTTCACCGTGGCAAGTTCGACCATGTGCTGATTGATCCACTCGCGATAGGGCTGCTCGGTGGCAATCTGGGTCTTAATCTCGTCATCGGCAACAATCCGCCCTTCTTCCATGTTGACGAGAAACATCCGACCTGGCTCTAGACGACCTTTTGAGGCGACCCGCTCAGGCTCGATCGGCAATACGCCTGCTTCAGATGCCATGATCACCAGATCGTCTTTCGTCACGTAATAACGCGAGGGACGCAGACCGTTACGATCGAGCACCGCGCCTACCATCGTGCCATCGGTAAACGCGATCGACGCAGGACCATCCCACGGCTCCATTAAGCAAGAATGGTATTCGTAGAACGCTTTTTTCTCATCGCTCATCGACTCGTGCGCTGTCCACGGTTCGGGGATCATCATCATCATCGCGTGGGGCAACGATCGACCCGATAACACCAGCAGTTCTAAAGCGTTATCGAAGATCGTAGAATCACTGCCCGCAACGTTGATCACAGGCTGAATCTTATGCATATCGTCGCCAAATAGCTCTGACTCAAACAGCGATTGACGAGCGTTCATCCAGTTGATGTTGCCGCGCATCGTGTTGATCTCGCCGTTGTGCGCGATATAGCGATATGGGTGCGATCGTTCCCAGCTTGGAAAGGTATTGGTACTGAATCGAGAATGCACCAGCGCCAGCGCACTTTCAATGTCGGGATCGCTAAGTTCAGGGTAATATTGCCCGACCTGCGCGGTCATCAGCATCCCTTTATAAACAATCGTGCGGCACGAAAGGCTCGATGGATACCAGCACACATCAATCTCAGTGACTCGAATCGCATTGTGCGATCGCTTGCGAATCACAAAGAGCTTCCGTTCAAAATCGATGTCGTTTGCCAATCCTGCCGCGCGTTGAATAAAGACCTGTTGCATAAACGGCTCGCTCGATTTTGCCGTATTGCCCAGCGAGGAATTATCCGTTGGGACATCGCGCCAACCGAGGACTTTTTGACCTTCTTCTGCCACGATTTGTTCAAAAATCTGCCGACTTTTGGCGCGAGTCTCTCGATCGGGCGACCCATAGATCATGCCCACACCATACTGCCCTGCATCGGGTAGCGTCATATTTTCTGCTTCTGCCACCCGCTTGAGAAACTTGTGAGGCAACTGCATTAAAATGCCCGCCCCGTCTCCAGTATTGGTTTCGCATCCGCACGCACCGCGATGCTCAAGATTAACGAGAATGGTCAATGCTTGCTCGACGATCGCGTGTGACTTCTCGCCCTTCATGTGCACAATAAACCCAACACCGCAGGCATCGTGCTCGAACTGCGGATCATATAGCCCCTGTTTTGGCGGCAGTCCGTTACTATTCATTGGGATAAACCTAAAGATGACGAAGTAAAAGTGAGCATCTAGAGCGCAGGATGCGACAACTCCAGACATGGATTTTCTAACGAAGATAGTGGATCGAGGTCAAGTCTTAATGAAATCGTCAGATCCGGCGATTTAAGCCTTTGCTCTTTTCTCGCTAGTTTAAGCAGTGTAGTTGAGCATTGTTAAACTTGAAATCCTTTTCAGCAGAGAGTTTGGGAGAGCAATGTTTCTTCCTATTTCTTCAGTAGACGACACAAATTATGGCTTGTGAAATTTTCGTAACAAATGCTTACCAAATCATCAAACGATAAAAAAGCTGCTGTCCTCTATAGAAGACAGCAGCCATGAGAGCAAAGCTAAAAGTTTAGACGGGTGGAGATTCGGTGGTAGCTTGACAATTCTGAAATTTGCCTAGCGTTTCAAGAATCTAAATCTAAATTGGCACAGCTTACTGAAAACCGATCTCGTAGTTTCACTCAGTTTATGGAAGCTTTAAGGGAGTTGAGTGCATAAATACTGAGAAACCCCCAAGTAGTCTTCGGCGCGTCAGGGTTTTTGCGGCGTTAGGCTCGATCGAAATCAACCAACGATGAAGCACACAGGCAATTGGGGATCTAAGATAAAGAGAGTTGCGTTTGGCGAGTGGCATTTATCGAGACTGTCTACGGAAATCTTCAAGGCTTAAAGACCAGTCAGCTTAAGCAGTTGCAGCGTTTATATCATCAGCGCTTACCGGGCGATCGGATCACGACCTCAGAGTTTGCCCAACGACTGGCAGCAATCAGCACAGAGATTGCTCAACCTGTTTGTGCGTATATCAACCGTCGAGGTCAAGTATTGCGAGTCGGGGTTGGAAACCCACGCCAAACCCAGATCCCTCCAGCAGAGTTGCCGCGATATGGGGCAGAGCGACTGTGCGGCATTCGGTGTGTGGCAACCCAGCTTAAGCAAGACCCCCCAGGTGAGTCGGCACTGACCGCGATGGCGATGCAGCGATTGGATGCGCTCGTGACGTTGACCCTCACAGGGGGCGGATTTGAGCGACGGGGCGGCGGCGCGACAGGCTACATCAAAGGCGCATATCTGGCGCATTTAGTGCCTCATCCAGAAGCTACTTGGACGGTTTCGCCTGTTCTGAACTTGGATGAAATTGCTGAGCAAGATTTAATTGAGTTAGTCGAAGGGCTAGAAGCTGAGTTTCGACGGGAATATACGGCTCAACAGGTCGATCG
>JBBRMC010000610.1:0-2917 GCA_038231055.1 Leptolyngbyales cyanobacterium | reverse complement strand
CACCATCTCGCCGAGAGACTTATCAGTATGGGTAAGTGCATCTTCTAACCCTGGGCTAGGTGTGCCTGCCGCATCTTGATACCCGTTCCCTGGCAACTTCTGTCCCACGCTCACCGCTTGGAAGTTCATGCCAAAGATGGTCGGAACTGAACTGGCTGCACCTGTTGACGTTTTTCCACGAATCTCGTTTAAGATAGCCTTTACTTTAATATCATCGTAAGCTTCGGTTTTTTTAACATCTCCCGTGGGATTGTCAGCATTGTTAATCTCTGGTGTATAGAGATCGTCAACGCCTTTTCCCGATGGTCCGTTGACTAAATCGTATGCTGGATGCTTGTCAGACCAAGCAGTCCGCCCACCTGCCGCTTTGATGACTTCAAAAACGGTATTGACGCGCAAGAAACTGTGGGGATAAACAGGGGTACACCCTTTGCTGGGGTCGAGCGGCAGCTTTTTCGGATCAATGCCGCCGCCTCCATCAAGTTTGTCTGGGTCAATATCGATCGATTCGTCATAGACGACTTCGGTGCCCACTTTGCTGCAATCCGAACCGGGTGGCGACAGCTTGCGATCGTAGCTATTGTCGTAGTACACGCCTGTAGAACGAGGGGTTCCACCCGTTATCATGGCTACCAACCCTGGAAAAGAGTCAGAAGGACGTGAGGAAAAAGCTTTGGAGTAAGTAATACCCCGGTTGCTGAGCTTGGCTAAAGTTGAGGCAGGATGAGCTTTGACGTAATTAGCAAGATCGACACTATGTAAGCCATCGACGCTAATAAGTAATACGTGCTTAATTGTTGAATTTTCAGCAGCTATGACTGGTTGGGTAGATGGGAGCGCTAGGGCACTAACTGTAACTCCACTCAAGATGGAAGTAAGAGCAACGTTGAAAATCCGGTTCCGCTGAGACATCGAGTTAACCTTCTCTAATAGATGATGAAACGATCGCAAACTAAAAACAGTTTCCTCAAAACTAGCGGATGGCTCAAGTTACCCATCGACGCTTAGCTTGAAGAACGGCGTTCTACTTACATTGCGGAATGAAAATGATGCGGATGTGGTGCTTCCGCTAGACAGCAGGTAATCAAGACTTGCCTTGACAACGTGCTACCTAGGAATTGGGTTACAGAACGGTCAGTCGTGATCGTGGTAGAGCAGATCGCTACTTCCCTCCTGATAAGCGTAAGAGTCGATGTAAAAACACTAAATCCTTATGCTCAAGATGTTGTGTTTGCAGCAATACATCTATATAAGATTTAAGGAAGCATTCTTAGTTGAGTCTGGAGGATCTCACCCATTTAGGCTTGCTCCGCTCCTCTGTTACTCTCACTTTTCGCTGCGTGTCCTGTGACTTAAGTATGTCTATCGCTAAAATATCCGGGTGCCTGCCATCGCCAAGTACGGCTCTTTTTAGCTGATGGTTTTCGACGAATAGAAATTGAATTGTACACAGTGAAACAGTTGTGCGACTTGTATCACTCAATTCAGGTGCATCGCACTTTTACAACAAGTACTATTACGCCTCTCTTGACAGGAATTTAATCATAAGCTCTGCCATCTCAGATGAGTGGTGCTGCGGCAGCGCGTGATCGGCATTGGGAATAATCGCAATTTGAGCGTTTGGGATTTCATTAGCGTAGGTTTGGCTGTGCCAGAGCGGAATGGTTCCGTCCCGATCGCCCGTCATCACCAGCGTCGGCACTCGCAATCGATGAATCTCTTTTTCGACGGTATCGATCGCGTCTTCGGGGCGGATGCGATCGACGAGGAACGATCGAGCGGCAGGTTGAGCATTTAACTCGCGTCGCGCCCAATAAATCGTTTCTAACGCTTGGCGTTGTCCGGCTAATTGAACGAGAGGTTTGGCGAGAGCGAGTGCCCAATCGACGATCGGGGTCTGCCACAACAACGGACGCAGATGATCATATCGCCCCGCAAAGCTATCGTCTCGAATGCCTGCCGGAGCCGCTAAAAACAAGCCTTTGACCGCATCAGGATGGCGCAGCGCATAAGCAGACGCAACCCAGCCGCCAAACGAATGCCCCACGATATAGCAAGGATCGATCTGCAACGCTTCGACGACTTGCCGCACAAACGCAACTTCTTTGGCAACATCGTAACGAATATCAGGTTTGGCAGACTCTCCAAAACCCAACAAATCCAAGCCGATGCAGCGAAACTGAGTGTTCAAGCGTTCCATTAAAGGGAGCCAGTTCGCGCTACTGCCAAAAAAACCGTGCAGCATTAAAAGCGGCGCTCCCTGTCCGCTTTCTAAATAGGCAGCAGGTTGAGGAGTGCGATCGAGCGCGTCAAAATCTAAGTGGATTTGCAGCAGATGCTTCTGAATTACCGACGGTTCCACAGGCTTTTTTACCAAACTTCACCCAATTTTAACGCCACAGCCTCACCGCACCCTAGAGAGACGCGATAGCGTGGGAAATAGAAGTCTATAAGTCGTGGGTTCCCTGAGAGATTGAGCTATGAAGATTCGATATAGGGCGGCGATCGTTGCCAGTTTAGCAGTTCCTCTCGTCGGTATCGTCGTACCTTCTGCCAAAGCGGATGGGATTGCAGGACTGACTTCATCTCAATTGCAGCGATTCTCTCGTGATTTGATTCCGTCGAGTTCGCAAGACTTTTTTAGGCAGGGGCGAGAGCAGTTAGAGCGAGAGATTCAGCGTCTCGATCGTCAGACTCTTGACTCAAATGAGCAGTTGCTAAAAGTCAAGCCGCCGATCCAAGACCAGGGCGATCGTCTTCAACGCGATTGGCAGCGTCGATCGAAGACTCCAATCAAACGAGATCCCAACTCCTAACTGAGAGGCTTCTCGCCTGTCTTCCGTAATATCACTCTGCAACCAATAAATTTTGATGAATTTATGGCAAATTTCACATAAGCACGCTTTCCTTGTAGTAT
>JBBRMC010000609.1:0-2921 GCA_038231055.1 Leptolyngbyales cyanobacterium | reverse complement strand
TGGCTCATCCCGCAGCAATCCTTCACTGTGCAGATCTGCCTGACCAAATCCGCCCGTGATCGCCAAATTGTAGGAATACAGTGTCCCTGGTGCTAGAGGTGACAATCCGGCAGCACTATCGAGCTTTACCGTGACAACAGCAACATGGAGATGTGCTCCAAAGCGACGGGTGGTTGCCTGCCCACTTGCTAAGGGTGGATCGCCTGTTGCGACGATACCTAGCGTCTCGGTTGCAAATTGAGGGTTTGCCCAGATCGTCGCTGTCACCGTTGCAGCTTCTCTCAGGGCAATCCAGAAGGAACAAGTACGCTCTTCTACCCGACGCACAATCGGTCCCGCTAGAATTAGAGGCAGATCACCCATCGCTAAGGCTCCTTAAAGAAAAATAGTAGTGCGAGGCTTGGTTTACATAGTGGGTGGCGTAACGGAAGTGTTTTTGATGCTGAAGGGACTTGCGATCGCAACATCTGATGCCCATCCAGGTTTGAGAGAAGCAAACTGGCGATCGGGTGTCATATCCATAACGGCGCAAAGGGCATCGCTGAAGGCATTCCCCGGTCCCCATTCCCAGACGTAACAACCGATTTCGTGGGTGTGGCATTCTTCCAGGATCGTCTGATAGTCAATTTCGCCGAACGGTCCACAGATGCTAGTCTGGTCAGGTGGTGCGTTGCAGGGAGTGCCACCAAATTTAGAAAACTCCCCGACGATCAGAGGGTAGTTAAGGGTCACTGAATTTTGTAATTGCGTACGGATAAAAGCGGCATCGGCACCGCAGGAAATTGACCAATAGAGATGCACGGAAAATAGCAAGTTTTGATCTGGGTCAGCGGCAAGTAGGGTAAGTGCTGTCGCATCCAAAATTGCCAGTTTTTTCCCCCAGTCTGGGGCATCAATGACGAGGGGGGTATGAATGCCCGCCGATCTCATTGTTTGAATCGCGTTGGTGTAACCTGCAATGAACTGAGAAGCATTCACTTGGTCATCGCCGACTTCATTCCCGATGTTGACCAACAAGTATTCCTGATGAATTTGAATTAGATTGACGATCTCAGGCTGAACCCAGTAATCGACCAGTGCCTGAAGCCGATTCCAATCACCGGTGGCATCATGCAACTCGATCATAGGGATCAAGTGGTTTTGCTTGGCATTAGTGATCAGAGCATCCAGAATGGTTGGGTCAGTGGGCGTGCCGTTCTCGTAAGCGATCAGCCAAACGATACGGACGGAGTTGGCTCCCGTTTGGCGAATTTCAGGAAAGGAAATAGCGCCTTGGGGATCATCTCCATCCCAGACTGACATTTTATTGATGCCGCGTAGAATAACCCGGTTGCCTAGCCGGTCATGGAGGTGCCTCCCCTGCGTATAAAACGTTTGCTTTGGGGGTGGTTCTAACAGTTTTCCCCAAGTAATAGGACCAACGATACCATCGACGAATAAGCCAGTATTGTGTTGAAATTCTTTAACTCGTTTCAGGGTTTTAGAGCCAAAACGACTATTGACGACGAGCAGGGGAAGCGCGGTTGGAGAACCAGCATTCAAGGTTGTCTGGAGCAGCGTTACTGCTTGCCCCGTGGAACCGAAAGTTAATGTTTGGGGAATAGGCGGCATAGGAGCAATACCTCGTATGAAGAAAACGGATTGACAAGTTGATATCTCTGGAATTCATGATTCCGGAAGCCTATCCTCACAACCATCTGTTCCCCAACACCTTGTATAAGGTCAGCAACTTTAAAGAAACCATCAATAGGAGATAACAATCCTTTATCTCCTATCAAACGTAGGTGTCCGAGCCAAAAACTCCCTATAGAGCGCGAACAATTCAAGACGTTACTGTAACTTCTAGACTTTTCAATAGAGCGTTGTTTCTATCCCTATTTTGGTGGGTTACTTACCTATTCTCAAGCTTCTCTAAATATAGGTCGGTAATGAGGTGCAAGCCTGCGATTGTTAACTAAGTTAACCTAAATTCGGGATGAGGATCGGGACAAGAAAGAGGCAAATCCGATAGGCTGAAAATGCTAAAATCTCATGCCCGGTTTGCCCTCAGCCGAAGAAGCCTGCGATCTCGATCGACCATAATCTACTGCTTCCGGCTTAACCCAAACTCAGAGGATGTTTCAGAAGCGATACGGAGTTAGATTTCACGCCAAGCGTCGAATCATGATCCGAATCATTGCCAGATAGATCAAAGCTTCTGAGTTTTCTGGCAGTTGTTCATAGTCTCTGACCAAGCGGCGATAACTAAGCTGTGAGCACTGCGCGTTCCCACTAATCGTTTCGTGCGCTTCGGGGGATGAATGGTAATCGCTGTGCAATCCCAAGCTTCAGCCATTGCCTTGAGCGATTGAGCCGTATCAGCATTGCGCGCTAACACATAAAGCGTGTCCGTGTTCCAGCCTATCCACAGATCGCGCAAACGCCACCATGATTGCTCGAGCCGAGCAGTCCCCAATCGCACTCAAAGTCAAAGATACCGTCAAGTTCTAGCTCTGAAGAAACCGATGCTTGAAATAAGTTCATGCCACATCGTCCAACGAGAATCGGGCTGCCATTATTAAAGAAAACTGCGATCGCTCAAGCAACCCATCGCTGTTGACACGACAGTGATTGATGAAGCAGGTCGATTTTAGGCAGATGGAACAAGGAGTAATTTCCCTAATGTCTCCCTGTCCCAGCTTCAATTTCAGCCGATTCACCTCATGATAAGAATCGGCTGACAAATGAAATGTCGTAGCCACGCTGCATGGTCTCTTGGACGCGCTACGATTGCTGTTCCAAATCTTCTGGCAGACGACACCATTCATCGAGTAGGTCTTGCGGAACGCGATTCAGATCACGCCAAAGGAAATAGATCGTCGCGAGTCGTTGACAATGATGAACTGGGAGTTCTCGGCTGCCCCGACCTGCACTGAACCAAT
>JBBRMC010000608.1:0-2922 GCA_038231055.1 Leptolyngbyales cyanobacterium | reverse complement strand
AGTCGGCTTATGCCCCCTAAATCCCCCAAAATTGGGGGACTTTGAACAAGATAAATAGCTTGACCTCTAAAACCTCGTTTCATCTCAAAGTCCACCAGAATGGGGGATTTAGGGGGCGAAAGGTTTTGGCAATGACGGATCAGATCAACTTGTGTGTACACGGTAGGTTAGAGACGGGGATCGATCGGTTCAGTTTCTAGGGCTAAGACTCCAAACGTACATTCATGGACGCGGCGGAGCGGCTCTTTGGCGACGAAGCGATCGAGTGCTTCAATTCCCAAGGCAAATTCTCGCAGGGCAAGCGATCGTTTAGCCGATAATCCGCGTTGTCGCAGTCGCTCTAGATTTTGAGGCAATGAATACTCGGCACCATAAATGAGCCGCAGATATTCTTGCCCTCGACATTTGACCGCAGGCTGAATCGATCGCGATTGAGGAATAAATTCGAGGGGCTTGACGACCATTCCTTCACTGCCCTGCTGAGTGCGGGAGAGCCACCAATCGATTCCGGCTGCAACGCTCTCAGGATTTGTGGTATCAACCCTTTGAGAAGCCGTTTCGAGAAGCAGGTCGGAGTCCGATCGCGCAAGTTTAGCAATGTGTTCTAGATGCCACAGGTGAGATTTGTCGGTGTGAACGGCTCCCTCGGTAGCGAGTAGATGAAAGGGGGCGAGTTTGAGATCCGCGATCGAGTTGACTGACCAACAATAGCGGCGGTAAGCGTGTCTGTATTGCTGGGCAAGCTGCGATCGCGCTTGATACTGCTCTAAGGGCACCTCAATTCCCCGCGATTTGGCTTGTTCTAGTAGCGCGATCGCATCGGTCAAGGCAACTTGAGCAGCCTGCCCAACGGGGGCATATTGCTGCCGCAAAAGCTGCTGGGCTTTGACTGACCAGGGCATCAGTTCGCAATCTAGACAGACCCAATCGGTTTGAAATTCATCCCAAAAGTGAGTTGCGGAAAGGGACGATCGCAGTCGGTCTATAAATTCCGTTTTGAGGGGAAGATGGTCGAAAAAAGGTCGTCCGGTGCGTGTGTAGCAAACGCCAAACCGACTATCTGTGATGCCGAATCGCGTTTGTGCTGCTGCGGAAGATTTGCAAACAATCACGACGGCTCGTGATCCCATGTGTTTCTCTTCGCAGATAACCTGAGTGACTCCTTGCTTGCGATAATAGGCAAATGCTTCGGCAGGATGTTCTAAAAATCCCGGTTCTTTGGAGGTTTCCACCGGAGACATGGTGGGCGGAAGATAAATCAGCCATTTAGGATCAGCCGCAAACCGACTCATCACTTCTAAGGCTGCGATCGCATTCTCTGAACGAATCGCAATCGTGCGATGCAACCGAGTCGAAATCATTCGTTTGCCTGTCACGTCAGTGATATCTAAAACATCATCATCCTGTTGCTGAATAGTTAATTGAGAGTCAGACACAAGAGGGCGAATCGGCTCGCAGTATACTTTTTGAGCCGGAACCGAAACCAGTTCTTTTTCTGGATAGCGCAATGCAGTGAGGTTGCCACCAAACACGCAGCCCGTATCAATATCAATCGTGCGATTGAGCCACACGGGATCGGGGACAGGCGTATGACCATAAACCACGATCGCGTCGCCCCGATAGTCAGATGCCCAGTTGTAGCGCACGGGCAGCCCAAACTCGTCAATCTCTCCCGTCGTTTCGCCATACAGTGCAAATTCTCTGACTTTGGCAGAACCGCGCCCTTGATAGGCTTGCTTCATTCCCGCGTGAGCGACGACGAGACGACCTTCATCAAGCACATAATGACTGATTAAAGAATCGAGAAAAGATTGTAGCGATCGCAGTTCAGATTCATCCAATGATTCGAGTTCTTTGAGAGTTTTGTCTAAGCCGTGATTGACTTTGACGTTGTGACCTTTGAGTTTGCGGAGCAGCTTGTAGTCGTGATTGCCGGGAACGCAGAGCGCACTTCCCGCAGCGACCATTTTTTGCACAAGATTGAGTGTGTCGAGAATGCGATCGCCCCGATCGACTAAATCTCCCAGAAAGATTACTTTTCGGTCTTCAGGATGATAATAAGTGTGTTCCTTTAATTGATATCCCAGCGTTTGCAGAAGCGTTTCTAACTCGTCACAACATCCATGCACGTCGCCAATAATATCAAAAGGACCCGACTCGTGTTTTTTGTTATTCCAGAGCGGTTGTCGTGTAACCTCAACTGACTCGATTTGTTCGATCGATGAGAGCACGTAAACCTGACGAAATCCTTCGCGCTGAAGACCTTTAAGCGATTTGTGAATGTTTTGGACATGGCGACGAACGACGTGATCGCCAAATTGACGATCGGGGCGAAGGTGATTGCGATCGCGGCAAATCTGCTCTGGCAAATTTAGGACGATCGCCACGGGCAGACAGTGATATTCTCGCGCAAGTTGAATCAGATGTTTGCGATCTGCCGCCTGAGTATTGGTTGCGTCGATCACCGTTAATCGTCCTCGATCCAATCGCTTGGCTGCAATGTAGTGCAACACATCAAACGCATCTTGAGTCGCAGATTGATCGAGTTGATCGTCTGAGACCAGTCCGCGACAAACATCGGATGAAATAATTTCAGTTGGCAAGAAATGCTGATGGGCAAAGGTTGATTTTCCAGAGCCAGAAGCCCCGATCAGGGTGACTAACGAGAGTTCAGGAATTGTGATGTTCATGTGCCGTGCTCAAAGATTGCCATTTGTGTCGGTGCGCCCACTGTTGAATCGAGAGTGCCAATATCCGCAAAACTCACCGTGTAATTAAACCGTTGAGAAATTGCCGCTGACCAGGTTTGAAATTCTTGGCGCGTCCATTCAAATCGGTGATCGTGATGGCGTAATTTTCCGGTTTGCAAATTCTCAAACTTGACGTTGTACTCGCTGTTGGGAGTCGTAATTAGAACAGTGT
>JBBRMC010000607.1:0-2922 GCA_038231055.1 Leptolyngbyales cyanobacterium | reverse complement strand
TGCCCACTGAGAAGCCATAAACACAGTATCTATTGCAGCACTTAAGTTAGTCCAAAAGTTAGTCCATACATAGATCTCAGGGTTTTGTGTAGAGCGCTTGAACTTCTGTGTGGGGAGGCAGAAGTCCAGAGCATCAAGCATTACGTTCTTCCTCAGCAATTCCAGGGAGTTCTTCAAGCGCTTTCTTTGCAATCCTAATGAGTTTCTTTTCTCCATCGAAGAAGGGTTTTGATGTTGCAATCTCAAGCAGTGCAGCGTACATAATTTGGAATGCTTTCTGAGACATTTCTATCCTCGTGTAATTAACCAAGCAGACTCTGCACCATTGCGCCCCGATCTCGTGCAGATAAAACCGTATCGCTCGATCGTTTGTCCACTGATCCCAGACAGCTTTAACAACGGAGCCAGATCGCTAGTAGAGAGCAGCCACCCTCGATCGCACGCTCTTTGTAGTGCCTCAATGTGTGCTAGGGGGTCTGTTCTCTGTTGCAGAATTGCTGATGTAAGAGTGAGAATTGCCGCTACAGAATCGGACGGCTCGATCGTGGCTAACTGACTGTTTGGCGCAGTTTTAGGCAACGACTCAACAAAGCTATCGATCGTATTCCCTGACTTGATGTGATCGTGCAAAGCATCGAGGAGATCGACTTGTTTAGATGAAGCAATCGATTTGTTTCCCTTCTTCTCAAACTGGAGACTCAAAGCATTGACGCGCTCATAGAAGGCGGTGCGTCCGACGTTGTATCGATCGGGCAATTGATTGACAGGCAGACTATCAACTTGATATGTAGCAGCGGTTTCCATAGTGTCCGGTTTGTACGGTGGACTGTTCACAAGGGTAGTTTAGCTCACTCTTGATCGTCGGTTTGGTCTTTTTTGCGAAGGTCGATTTCCTCACGCCCGATCGCCTCCATCAAATCAGATTTGCTTTTATAGCCCAACTTTTTAGCCAGCACTTCGATTCCAGCCCAAGCCTTCGGCGTGATCATTAAGCCACGTCTGATCTTCAATTCATCTCGATCGGCGGGTACGCCTCGCTGTCTTGGCATCTTGAGCAGTTTAGGGATCTGTCTCATAAGTATGTATGCATACGGAATCTGTTCATAGTCATACACTTTAACGTGAGTGTTGACAAGCTTTGAATATGTATGTAGTCTTTGAGGAAATAGAGGAAGTTCTCGGAAGTTTCCCAGAAATTCCCGGTTCTCGAATCATTTCCCCAAAGGAGACAACATGGTTGCAGCAGTTGAAGTGGACTTAAGCACACAGGATCTAGCGGATCGATCTCGTCTCACTCCGCGCATGGTGAACATCTACCGTGTGCAAGCAGAACAGCGACTAGGGCGCAAATTGGGACAGAAGCGAGGCAAGACGACTTACTTCAATCCAGAAGAACAGCGAGAAATTCTTAAATCCCGCATAGAGGGAACCAGCGCTGATGAAGTGGCTGAACAACATCAACGTCAAACCTCATCGAATTTCCAGGACTTAAACAACACCGCCGAGGATGGAATGCTCGGATCGATGGGTGACATTGTGGCTCAAAACGATCAGAGAGCGATCGCAATGGGTCAGGCATTAGGGCAGCGATTCAATAGCGTTCTATTCGCGGCAATGATGCAGGAAATGGGAAACGGTTTAACCCAGATGCACCAGGGCTTAGGGGAGTTAACCAGTTCTTTGAATTGTGCATTACCTGCGGTAGATCGGGCAGCGCTCACCGGGGGAAAGTCGAATTTGTTGTTAGAAGGCGACGACTGAAAAGGCAACTGATCAAATTCATTTTGGCGTTGCTGTGCATCATCGCCTCAACTTACTTACTAAAAGACATTCACCATGAACAAAATTCAACTACTGGCATATCTCACGATCGGTAATCTCTTCGCCGCTTTACTGTGGAACTTCCCCGTTAAGGCTTGGAACTTGGAAGATCTAACCGGAAGTGTGCGAGATGAGATTAACTCACTGGCAGCAGGTTCAAGCCAAGCACAGACCCCGCTAGACGTGCCACGAATGGAAGCCCCAATTGGCAACCAGGGAAACGGACAAGCATCCATTCAACCTTGTGCGGCACCACCCCTACAGGCACCAATGGCAGCAGTACCCACACCTGAACCAGTGCCAAGCTCGATTGGTAAGTCGCCTGAACCTGTGACGAATGGAGCGAAGAGATTCAACGATCGGAAAGCCAAAGTTTTAATGAACCTTGCACCGGGCAACCAGATTGCATCAGTTTATCGGCGGCTCCACTCACCAGACTCTACAGACCTCACGCCCCCTGGAGGTGGAATCATTGACTATTACTCAACCACAGACGGACTGATAGCGGTCAACCATTCATCAGGCGTGATTACTTCAATTGGATTCGTCCAGCTATAAGCCAGCACAGTTACAGCACTAGGGGTCAAACCATCGGTAAGGGATCGTGCCAGCCATCGGAACCCAATGCCCGGAGCAAGACCGAGAACGCAACGGGGAATGAGCATCAGGCTAGGGAGAATCATGAAAGGTTGGTTGTTCGGCACGTTCACCCCTCATATCCACATCTACAAACAACGAGGAATCATGGCTAACAAAAACTCTGACTCTCATGAAGACATCGGCAAGGTCATCACCGTCAGCGACAACGAAGGCAACGTCAAAGAAGAACTTGAAGTATTGACATCCTCACCGTCCTAAAGGAGCGGTGATTCCTCACCACGCCACAAACCACGAAGTGGAAAAGTGGTCGCTGAATGGGGTTAACAGTTCAACGCAAACAGCCTCCGAAGAGGTCTTACACTCGCTCCCTGTCCGGTTTAAAGTCTCGGAATGCCCTCCCGCGACTATCAGAAAAAATTAGTTGTTTTTTGGTGTCTTCAGCATGGTTCATCCAGTGGCTTCAGATTCTTTCCCTCTTACTGGTTCAGTCTCGGTTTCAAC
>JBBRMC010000606.1:0-2922 GCA_038231055.1 Leptolyngbyales cyanobacterium | reverse complement strand
TTTGAGCACAATGGAGGAGACAATCGTCATGCGTTTCATGATGTGGGTGCAGCCTCTGCTAATCTTGCGATCGAGGCAACTGCCCAAGGGTTAGTAGTCCACCAAATGGCAGGATTTGATGTTCCTAAAGCAAAAGAGACTTATAGCATTCCTGATGGCTACGATCCGGTGGCTGCGATCGCGCTGGGTTATCTCGGAGATCCACGAATTCTTTCTGAATCGTTGCAGCAGCGTCAATCAACACCGCGCACCCGCAAATCTCTAGATCAGTTTGTCTTCACAGGTCACTGGAAGCAGACTTCACCGATCGTCCAGTAATTATTCTAAGAAGCTTGGTGAGTTAGAAATGGGTCGATCTCTGGCATTTACTCTCCTCAAATGGTTGATCCGCTGGCGATTCTCCACAGTGTCGCGAATGACGACGGTGCAGCTTGCTCAAAAATCAGAGGAGTCTGCGCCTGTGCTGCTCGATGCCCGGAGTGAGGAAGAGTATGCCGTCAGCCATCTCGATCGAGCGCAACTCATTACGCATGCTCCCGATGCTCCATTACCGGAGTTTTTGAGAGAGATGGAGAAAGATACTCCGATCGTGGTCTATTGTTCGGTTGGTTATCGCAGTGCTAAGGTCGCTCAACAGCTAAAGCAAGCTGGATTTGGTCAGGTTTTTAATCTAGAAGGTGGGCTGTTTGAATGGGCAAATGAAGGACGATCAATGGTGAGAGACGGTCAACCTACCTCATCGGTTCATCCTTATAATGCAACTTGGGGAAAACTGGTGAACGATCGGGCGAACCCATGACGGATGTTCCTGAAAGACGCTATGAGTTGGATTGGCTAAGAGTTTTAGCAGTGCTGCTTCTCCTTTATTTTCACACTGCCGCCATTTTTTATCGCGGCGATTTGGAGATATTTTATGTCACGAATGCGGTCACAAGCCCAGCGATCGGGATTTTTATCTTAGGTGTGCATCAATGGCATATGCCGCTTTTCTTCTTTTTGTCAGGAGCGGCTACCTGGTTTTCTCTAGAAGCTCGAACCGCCAATCAGTATATGAAAGAACGGTCTCAGCGTTTATTGATTCCTTTTTTGTTTGGCGTATTAGTGTTGGTTCCCCCTCAAGTTTACTATCACTTATTGTTAACTTCAAACTATAAAAAATCTTATTTTCAGTTTTATCCACAGTTTTTTAATGGCATTCGTCCAACCGGAAATTTTGAATGGGCACATCTGTGGTTTATCGTTTATTTGTTTGTATTCTCTCTGGTTGCCTTACCCGTTTTTATTTATTTGCGACAAATCTCTAGACAGCCTTGGTATGATTGGTTGGCAACAACGCTCGATCAAGCAGGATTACTCATCTATCCGGCTCTGCTTTTAGCAGCGATCGAAGGGCTATTTCGTCCTAAATGGATTGGCTTTCAAAATCTCTATGACGATTGGGCAAATGTTTTGCTTTATCTCTCTTATTTTATCTACGGTTATATTTTTTGTAGCGATCGCAAGTTTAGACAAATCCTCGATCGGCAACGGGTTTGGATGACCGGGTTAGCGATTGCTGGAATGTCTATCTTGGTTGGGCTATGGGTTACAAATACGGTTCCCAATCGAGGCTATTCTTTTGACTATGTGATGTATCAAGCGTTTCGGGGCTTCAATTCTTGGTGGTGGGTGATGGCGATTTTGAGCCTAGCCCGATCTCACCTAAACTTTAACAATCATTTTTTAAAATACGCAAACGAGGCATCTTACCCATTTTATATTCTTCATCAAACTGTAGTTGTTACCATTGGGTTTTATGTTATCCAGTGGAATGTTGGAGTGTTAGAGAAGTTTATTGTGATCAGTACAGGTTCATTAATCGGTACGATCGGGCTATATGACCTATTGATTAGACGATCGAATATCATTCGGGTTTGCTTTGGGTTAAAGCCAATTCCGTCTCAGCAGAAATAAGCGTTATGTCTAGGGTTTCGATTATTATTCCAACTTTAAACGAGGCAACCAGTCTGAAACGGACGTTATGCCAACTCGCTATCTTAGATCCGCCTGCCTTAGACGTGTTAGTTGTTGATGGTGGTAGTCAAGATGAGACGATCACGATCGCGCAATCTAGCAGGGTGCAGGTTCTGGTGTGCGATCGGGCGGGGCGTTCTGTTCAGATGAACTGTGGCGCGGGAGCCGCTAAGGGTGACATTCTTTGCTTTCTTCATGCCGATACTTGGGTGCCTGATGATTTAGTCGCTGTGATTGAGCAAACGCTGAATGATGAAACGATCGCCTGTGGTGGGTTTATCTCCCTGATGTCGGGGGCGCAAACGACTCGCTGGGGCATTTCGTTGCACAATTACTTGAAAACTTACTACGCTCCGCTCTTATTCAAACCGTATCTATTTTTGAAGGGATTGCGGCTCTTGTTTGGCGATCAGGTGATGTTTTGCCGTCGATCGGACTTTTGGGACTGTGGCGGCTTTGATGAAGCGCTGCCGATCATGGAAGATGGCGATCTATGTCTTCGATTAGCCAAAAAAGGACGAATTTGTCAGGTTAATCGGGTGGTGCAAAGCTCCGATCGCCGGGTTGCCCGTTGGGGTAGCTTGAAAGCAACCGCGATTTATCTTTATATCGGCGTTTTATGGGGATTGAACGTTTCGCCTGCCTATCTAAAACGGTTCTATGAAGACATCCGATGATTTAGGCTTGACTAAAATTAAATTGATGCGCCAACTCCCACGGACCGCCTTTATAGTGCCAGAGCAGCAATCCTTCTCCATGAGCATCAAGGGGGTGCCACTCGTTAGAGAGTCGATCGTATAACTGACGCGCTTCGTCTGCTGTGACTTTATTTTGAATCGTAACGTGCGGTCGATAGCCTTGCCGATCTTGTTTGCTCAACCACTCATTCCAACCCTGTGCGAGATGGTG
>JBBRMC010000605.1:0-2926 GCA_038231055.1 Leptolyngbyales cyanobacterium | reverse complement strand
TCAAAATAACACTATCTTCGCTGCTGATATAGCCAAAGATGGTGCCGCCTTCGATAAAACGAATCAGACGGAGAATGCGAAACCAGCGAAATATCCTTAGAAATCCAATGTTTGCGAAGCCTAGCACGAATGGCACGATCGTGAGTAAGTCCACGATCGAGTAAAGACTAAACAGATATTTGCTTCTCTGCTCAGCTACCCAAAACCGTAGTAGATACTCAACGATGAAGACAACGAGAATTCCATCCTCTAAAACATTGAGCTGCTGCCTCAACGACATCGGAATTTTATAAGTTTCGACTACAAAGATTGCCGAGGAAACTAGAACTAATCCTGTAATAAAAAGATTAATTCCTCTGCCTAATGGCGACTCAATATCTTCTAAATAGAATGCAATCTTTTCTCGCAGAGACATAAATTCTAGATGCCCAGTTTTTGAATACCTTACCGCAGCCCAACCAAATTAAGCCCTCTCAGCGCTTGATAGGCTCCATGATTCGCGTCACAATAGTTGTAAAGTTTCGTATCCCATTCTTCTAATGACGACAGAGGCGACACCCAAGATGAGTTCCCTACTCTATGACTATGATGTGGCGATCGTGGGGGGTGGTGTCGTAGGAACAACCCTTGCTTGTGCTTTAAAAGATTCAGGCTTAACAGTGGTGTTGATTGAAGCTGAGACCCAATCGCTCGCAGCCGCCAGAGGGCAAGCCTACAACATCTCTCCTCTCTCCAGTCGCATTTTTGGCGGCATTGGCATTTGGAACCAGATTCGCCCTCAGATTGAGACTTATAATAAGATTCGTCTATCGGATGCAGACTACCCAAATGTGGTGCAGTTTGTGCCTCAAGATTTAGGTGCCCAAACATTGGGATATGTTGCCGAGCATCAAGTTTTAATCACTGCCCTTCAAGAGTCTCTGCGGCAGAGTTCTCACGTCACTTGGCTATGTCCCGCAAAAGTGGTGAAGACCGACATTCAGCCAGACGGGGCAACCCTAGAGATAGCATCTGATGGAGAGGTCCAACAAATTCGGACTCGATTGGTTGTCGCCGCCGATGGGGCACGATCGCCGCTTCGTCAACAAGCCGGAATTCATACTCACGGCTGGCAATATTGGCAATCGTGCGTTGTCGCCACCATCAAGCCTGAGAAATCTCACAATCACACTGCCTATGAGCGATTTTGGTCAAGCGGTCCCTTTGCCATTCTGCCTCTACCTCATAATCGATGTCGAATTGTTTGGACGGCTCCCCGCGCTGAGGCAGATGCGATCGTGGCTCTAAACGATGATGAATTTCTCAAAGAACTCAGCCGTCGCTGTGGAGATCACATGGGCAAACTGGCTTTGGAGGGCGATCGCTATGTGTTTCCCGTGCAGTTGATGCACAGCACTCGTTATGTATTGCCTCGGCTGGCGCTGATTGGCGATGCTGCTCATTGTTGCCACCCCGTCGGGGGGCAAGGCATCAATATGGGCATTCGAGATGCGGCAGCTTTAGCGCAAGTCTTGCAAACCGGTCATCAGCAAGGCGAAGATATTGCAACCCTCAACGTTCTCAAACGATATGAGCGCTGGCGCAAGTGGGAAAACCTGATTATTCTCGGCTTTACCGACATTCTCGATCGCACCTTCTCAAATAATGTTTTTCCGATCGTGCTAGTCCGTCGCCTGGGACTGTGGGTTCTTCAAACCGTATCGCCTGCCAAGTCGTTTGCTCTCAGACTGATGACTGGCTTAACCGGACGTGTCCCTCATCTCGCTCAAAAGCAAGTATCTTTTCATCCTTAAATTGTCGTTAAAGAGAGATCATGAAACCAAAAGCTGTCGTCCTTCTTTCGGGTGGTTTAGATTCTGCAACGGCAGCAGCCCAAGCGATCGCAGATGGTTATGAGGTGATAGCACTGTCATTAAACTATGGACAACGGCATCAGCGGGAGTTAATTGCCGCAAAGCAGGTTGCTGCCCACTTAAAGATTCAAGACCATTTTTTGATGGAGGTGAATCTGGCACAGTGGGGCGGTTCTGCTCTAACCGATCAAGCGTTAGCGGTGCCCACTGATGGCACTCAGTCTGGAGCCATTCCTATCACCTATGTGCCGGGACGAAACACGGTATTTATCGCGATCGCTCTTTCCCTCGCAGAGGGAAAAAATGCAGAAGCCGTTTATCTGGGCATCAACGCTGTTGATTATTCGGGCTACCCCGACTGTCGCCCTGAATATCTAGAAGCCTTCCAGCACCTCGCAACGCTCTCTTCAAAAGCCGGATTAGAAGGAAACGCCCCAAAATTAGTCGCACCTTTAATAATAGATTCAAAAGTCGATATTGTGCGTCGGGCATTGCGGTTGGGAGTGCCGATCGAACTCACTTGGTCGTGTTACCAAGGCGGTGAGACCCCTTGCGGAGTCTGTGACTCTTGCCGAATTCGCGATCGTGCCCTGATCGATGCAGGTCGCATAGACTTAGCCACTCCGACAGGACAATACGCGAAGAGATCTGAGCTTTGATATTAAAAGATTATTTCAAAATGTGAAGGGTCTCTAGAATAAGAACTCAGCAATCCGTTAAGCAAATTAAACAGAAATTCAGAGAAAGTCGGTCAATAAAAACACAGCAAGATTTTTCACTCTCTAAGTAACCTCAATCTAAGTAACCTCAATCCTTCACTCATCCTTAACCTCTGCTCGCATTTTTATCACCACTCTCTAAATAAACTCTTAACGTTTCGGCAAAAGCTATTCCGATGCGACTAGACAAGCTGTTTTTAAACCTGCTCAAAAAAGAATTGAATTGTTATATAAATCTATAGAAAAGCTGTCAAACTTGGCTTTTTCCTTCCCATCAAGCTCATTTAAACCCTTACACAGCAGGGTTCTTGAAAAATAACCGAGAGAAATTCCATCGCCGATTTAGCTCTTCTT
>JBBRMC010000604.1:0-2935 GCA_038231055.1 Leptolyngbyales cyanobacterium | reverse complement strand
TTGCCAGTCGTTGCTGTACTGAAATAGATGTGCCATTGAGGAGACGGATACAAACATTAGTGTCGAGCAAATAAAGCATTACGAATCGAATACCCCTTCCATATCGTCATCCAACGCTTCTAAAATGCCGCCATCATCAATCACGATCGGATCATCGGCGCAGATGCCATAGGTTCGCTTAAAAAAGTCAACGGGCCACCCTCGCTCATCAGCTTCCTGGGGTGGAAGTTTTTGATAAGTAACCGTTACTTCCACCTCGCTTTCTTGAATTTCTGTAGGAATTTCCAGATGCAGAATGCCGTCTGCCCCTACTCGTTGGCGTACTTTAATGCTTTGCATCGCGCTCCTCCCTGCCTCCAGTTCAACCTCTGATCGCGATCGCTCAATCATAAATAAATCACTTCCGACAACATGCGATCGCGAATCCTCCTATTCTACGGTGGGTAGTCCGACCGAAGCGCTCACGGCTTCCGCTGCCTCCTCCCCTTCCAGCAACACCATCAGCGCCTCCATCTCCTTCGTCGCAATTCGCAGCTTCTCCATAATCTCAGTGGCGATGACCTCCGGTTCCGGTAAGTCATCCCCCGACTGCAAACTTTCATCCCGCAGCCAGGAAATATCCAGGTTTTCACCCCGTTTGGTAATCTGCTCGCGCGTGAAACAGCGGAACCGTCCTTCTTCCCCCTGATCAACTCGCGGGCTGTTCCCGTTCGGGTCATCCCCATAGCACTGCCCAAACGCCTGAAAGTGCTCGCGCGTCAGCGGAATGCGCTTCCCAAAGCTAGGCATATTGGTTCGCATGTCATAAATCCAGACTGCTTTCGTGTTACCCTTCTCCGTCGTGCCTCGCTGGAAGAACAGCACATTCGTCTTCACGCCCTGAGCGTAGAAAATGCCCGTTGGCAAGCGCAGAATGGTGTGCAGGTTGCACTTATCCAGCAGGTCAGCTCGAATCGATCGTCCCTGCCCATCTTCAAACAACACATTATCGGGCAACACCACGGCAGCCCGTCCTTCTGGCTTCAAATTGCGGTAGATATGCTGCAAAAATGCCAACTGCTTGTTCGACGTAGCGTAGGTGAAGTCCTCCCGCGACGGCAACCCACCGCCTTTCTTCGTGCCAAACGGCGGATTGGTCAAGATCACATTTGCCTTTGCCAACCGCTGCCCATCCGCCGAAAGCGTGTCGCCCAGATCAACCGCGCCTTCAATGCCATGCAGCATCATATTCATCAGCAAGAGTCGATGGGCATCCTGCACCAGCTCAATACCGTAAAACGCCTGATGCCGCTGAAATGACTGCTCCGACTCACTCAAGTCAAACAACTCATCCGTCCGTTTTTTGATGTAACGGTCTGCCGCAATCAGAAAGCCGCCCGTCCCCGCTGCCGGGTCTTGCACCCGTTCCCCTGGTTGCGGCTGAAGCAATGCCACCATGCAATCGATCAACGGTCTGGGCGTGAAGTATTGCCCCGCTCCCGATTTCTTTTCACTAGCATTCTTCTCCAGCAACCCTTCATACAAATCGCCCAAGCCCTCTTCCTTCGCCGAATACCAGTCCAACTCGTCAATGCTCTGCACCAGCTTCTTGAGGATACGTGGCTGCTTCAACGCCGTCTGCGCGTTGGCAAAAATCGCCTGAACCCGGAGTGACGTTGCCTCCGAACCCAAATGCAACAACGCTGCCCGATAAAAAGTCAGTTGCTCCACCCCATCCCGGCTGACCAAATCCCTCCAGCGGTAGTCTTCCGGCAACTGTGACTCCTGCTCCGTCTCCTGCATCATCTTAAGAAACAGCAGGTAGGTCAGCTCGGTGACGTATTGCAGGTAAGTGATGCCGTCGTCTCGCAAGACGTGGCACAGGCTCCAGAGCTTTTGAACGATGTCGGTAGTAGCAGTCATAAACGGAACAGGAGACTTTGCTTAAGAAACTAATTTCTAGGGTGATTTCTACTCAAACAATCTTAGCTGCTCTGTCTGTCCACGGTTGATATGAACAAAAGTATTAAGTTTCGGTAGTGAGCTATCTTGAACTCTTTTTACAAATTGTGGGTTGGTATTTCCATCCTTTGTTGTGAGTACACGGTCAATAAAATAAGCACTTAAGTCTCTGCTGTCGTAAGGTGTCTCTAAAATATAATTTACTCCGCTTACCATCTTAGGCTGATATTTTCCCTTGTATTGTAAGATTTCCATTACTTGAGGTCTTTTATAACCTAGTTCATTAATCATTCTTTTGATTTGGTCATTCAATCTTTCCTTCTCTTTTTTTGATAATTCACTAATCTCTCCCTTTTTAGCTTGTGAAACTATTGCTTTGCTTACTGATTTTTCTTGATCTGATATATCAACGGTAATTACAAAATCAGCACCATACTTACGTTCTGCTCCTCCTCTACCCCTATCGTTAATTGAAGTCGCTCTAAATTCAACAAAACCAAATTCTCCTTTGTATGCTACCCCAATCATACGGCTGATTAATGCTACAACAATTGCAGGTTCTTGCTGAAAACTTTCAGGTTCTATGCCTTGAATTGCTGTATCTATATGCTGAATGACAGCATTTCTCATTTCTCTAGGAATTTTGAAGCTATGTCTCAAAAGGAATGCTCCATCTAGTTCAAGTTAGTCAAAGTTGTGCATTTATATGAAAAGCAAGCAATGAAAGAATATTTAGACAACATCTTGCCAGAGCCGATTGCCAATCTCGGTCAAAATCACCTCCAGCCTTCCACTAAAGAGCTTATTGAGGCGATCGAATCCGCCGCCCTGAGTCTTGAACTCGCCATTATTCAGTGATTCGCGATCAACAATGACTTCAACCTTTAACTGCTTACCAATCCGCTCCAGCCATTTCCGCTGAGGAGCCGTCCAGGTCTGACTCGCCAGAATTTTCTTCAACGCGCGGTCAACTCGTTCACTATAAGGCACCAGT
>JBBRMC010000603.1:0-2937 GCA_038231055.1 Leptolyngbyales cyanobacterium | reverse complement strand
GGAACACGAGATAGCCAATTTCTTAGCCCCAGTGTGCAGCGATTTATTTTAGAAGAAGATGGATTGCTGTTGCTGTGTTCAGATGGGTTGAGTGACAACGGTTTAGTCGAGCAATCCTGGTCAGAATATGCCACTCTGATTTTCAAAGAGAAAGTCTCTTTAGAGTCTGCCGTGCAATCTTGGATCGACTTAGCCAATAAAAAAAACGGGCATGACAATACCTCGATCGTGCTCACCTCCTGCAATGTGTCTTCACCACTGTCAGAAATTAGGCTCCCAGACCCAAAGGTGGGCGATTCTCTAGCTACAAATTTGCGTTTGCCAGAGGTTGAGGTTCCGGTTTCAGAGGAGGTCGTTCCTCTAAAGCGCAAGAAACCAAATGCCGTTGGATTGGCGGTGAGGCTTTTGTTGATGCTGATTTTAAGTGGCGTGGTGGGGGCAGGAATTTGGTACTCAGTTGACCCGACCGGATTTCAACAATTGCGTGAGCGATTCTCTCTCAAGAGTTTTCCCAAACCGTGAGAAGGGGACGCTCTTGTGCAAAGATAAAAAAGCTGTTGATACGCCCAATGGGGTTCGACCGATCGTGGTGAATGCTCTTGACAACGAAGTGACGAGAATTATGGAAGTTGGTGCGCGTGTTCGTGTTATTGAATCTGTCGTTATTTATCATCACCCAGAGCACCGCAACCAGCCGGTCGATATCAAGGGGCAAGAAGGCGAGATGTTGGCGATCGTGACTGAGTGGCGCGGCAGACCCGTCAGCGCTAATTTCCCAATTTTAGTCAAGTTTGGTCCCAAGTTAAGAGTGCATCTTCAAGAGTTTGAGATTGAAGTGGTGTAGCGCTATCGTCTTCGGCAAAACCAGCTAAATAGATTGACATCGCCTCGCATTTTTTCAAGCTCACGACGATTTTGTGCAGCGATCGTGTGATACCACTCGCAGGTACGATCGAGGTCTTCTCGATAACAGGCTTCTCGATAAAACTGATGAGTGGTGTAATAAATTTCAAGAATTTCAGCGCTTGGTGGGGCTGAGGGACTCATCCATCGGTGGTCGTGGTAGCTCATAGCTGATGCTGAAGAAGATTGACACTCGCCGCTCTAGTCAATCTAGCGTATTGAGTCCTGACTTGCGAAATCCGTTAAGAGAAGTTTGCTCATTATCTCCGTGAAACTAATTTAATGAGCGTCAGTTACAGAACTCTACTTGATGCTGCAAGGTCATGGATTTGCTGAAAAGCATGATCTCTAAGACTTTTGGCTACTCATATCGACCTTTGAGGGGAGTGCAAGACTCACTTAATCTGTGATGGTAGGCTCAGGGGATCTGAAACGGTGTTCACTAGCTCTTTATAGATTTGCTGCACTACTGAACTGACAGTTTTACGTTCTCTGGATTTTAGAGCATTGAGGTCTACTTAATTCTCTAGGAAAGGTTTTCTCGAGATTTAAAATACTTTTTCAACCTATTCAGAACTATACAAAGCTGAATATCCTTTTTTCTATCAGCAGACTATTTAAAAATAAGCATGAGATGACATGGATGAAATAAAACTTAGCAGCGATCGCAGCAAGATTGCTAAACAATTAGAGACGGTTGATCAACGAGCGGCAGAACTCTACAAAAATGTACGTGATGCCCCAAACGAGCAGCCACAGCTTGCCCTTAGTTATATAGAATCACTCTCAAACGCTTTAGAAGAGCTGCGAGTCGTAGAAGAAGAAGTCTGTCAACACAACGAAGATTTATATCATGCTCGTCAACAGCTAGAGATTGAGCGACACCGATATCAAGACCTATTTGATTTTGCACCTGATGGATATTTGGTCACTGATATTCACGGAAAAATTCAAGAAGTAAATCGAGCCGCCGCAGAGCTGCTAAACGTGCCTCAAAAATATCTGGCAGGAAAAGTCTTAACCAACTTTGTGCCCGAAGACCAGCGTCGAGTGTTTCGATCGCTGCTGTTGCAGCTACGGGTCATCGATCGCATTCAAGAATGGGAAATTTGTTTAATCGCTCGCAACAAACCTAAGTTTGAGGCAGCACTTACAGTCGCGGCTGTGAGAGACCCAGCAGGAAAAGCGATCGGACTGCGCTGGCTGATTCGAGATATTTCCGATCGCAAGCAAATTGAAGCGCAGCTTCAGCAGATACAGCTTCAAAACTTGGAGTTGCTCGAAGCAGATCGAATCAAAGCCCAATTTATCGCTACCATGTCTCATGAATTGCGAACTCCTCTAAACGCAATTTTGGGGTTCTCTAGCGTGTTGTTGCGCCACTTTCAAGAGAAACTTGATTCGCAGCAAGCAAACATGATTGAGCGAATCTTTGAAAACGGACGGCAGTTGTTAAGTTTAATCGAAGACGTTCTAGACTTCTCAAAACTGCGCTCAAACAAATTAGAACTTCATCTAGAAACCTTTGACTTACCCAATCTAATCAACGAAACCATTGAAGAACTGCGATCGCTAGCGACTAAAAAGAATTTATCTATACAAGTGCATTTAGTTCAAGACCATTTCTCAGTTACTAACGATCGAATCCGATTGCGTCAGATCATCGTGAATCTATTATCAAACGCGATTAAATTTACAGATGAAGGACATATTCTAATTGAAGTCGATCTTCTGCCGGGTGAGCGCGTTACAATTGCAGTCCGAGATACCGGGATTGGGATTGCAGAAGCCGACTTAAGCCTTATCTTTCAAGAGTTTCGGCAAGCTAACCAGACGGTGAGCCGTGTACATGGAGGAACAGGGTTGGGATTAGCCATCACCAAAGCGCTCATCGATTTAATGGGCGGAGAGATCACGGTTGAAAGCGAGTTGGGATACCGTTCAACCTTTATCGTTGAGCTACCCCGTCAAGTGCAATTAAGCCTCCGAAAATTCTTGTAGCGCTCTTGATTCTTCTCAATGACAGAGCGCGAT
>JBBRMC010000602.1:0-2940 GCA_038231055.1 Leptolyngbyales cyanobacterium | reverse complement strand
GATCGAGATGGATTCGATTAAAAGTGCCCTACGATTTTTAATCGAGTCGGAGTTTCGAGATCGTGCCATTAATCAAAAAACGGCAACCAGCGTAGAAATCGAGAATCTGCCCTCGCTGGCAGCCCTGCTGCAATCTTCTCAACAGCCTGATGGGTTGACAAAACAGGTTGAAGCAGAAGCCCCACACGCCTCTGGCACCGCAAAACTGCTCGGAGGATGGATGCTGCGGGATTTGCTGCAAAAAGTTAGCTATTTTCAGCAGTGCCGAGAGGTTGAGCTGCGGCAGGTGATTGAAAAAGGCTATCGGAGAAAGCTGGCGATCGGAGAAATCATTTGTCGAGAATCTGATCCGGGTGACTCGTTTTACATCATCTTGTCCGGCTCGGTCGAAGTGTTTGTCGAATCGATTTCAAAACAGGTTGCCGTTCGCAGAGCAGGTGAGTTTATTGGTGAGATGTCACTGTTGATGGGCACGCCTCGCACTGCCACCTTACGAACGTTAGAAGACACCGTTTTGTTTGTAGTTGACCATAGTAATCTGCAAAGCTTGTTAAAAACTCATCAAGGGTTAGCCGACAAAATTGCAGAAGAATTATCTCAGCGTCAAGAAGCACTAGCGAGTTTAGGTATTACGATCGAGACTAATCCAAAAGAAGAGACACCATTTCACCAAATTCGCAAACGAATTCAATCCATTTTTGAAATTTGAATTCCTGGCTTTGGAGCGATAGGAAACAGATGTTTTTACGAGACGATCAACAACCCAATCCTTTGACCAAGGATAGCTTAAACAAAATGTGACCTATCGATGCTTTGACTTATGCTAATGCTCCTGTTTCAAGCTGGCGATCATCTTTATGCGATCGATAGCGCTCAAGTAGTCGAGGTGATTCCGATCGTCGCCCTGAGACCTCTCGATCAGGTTCCCGATTATGTTGCAGGTGTGTTTAATTATCGAGGTGACTTAGTTCCTGTGGTTGATTTGTGTCGGCTGCTCAACCACACTGATTGCCGTCCCCGTTTCAGCACACGCATCACCATTGTTCGCTATTCTATTAGTGACGGAACCCAAAAGTGGCTGGGTCTCATGGCAGAACGCATGACCGAAACCCTGATCCGACCTGACTTAGAGGCAAAAATAGATCAGGAAAGCAGATCCTATTTAGGAGCGTTGTTTATGGATGAGAAGGGCATGATTCAACAGATTCACTGGCAGCATTTAGTGTCAGATATCCCCTCTGCCCCTCTGTTTATTCAAGGAAGCGTTGAGACAAATGGTACAAGACGCAATTGAGTCTCTTCTGAGGCAGACGATTGGGCTAGACGCTGATAGCATTGGGTCAAGAACGATCAGCCATGCGATCGAACATCGACGAGCAAACTGTGGGTTGCCCGATCGAGCCGCTTATTTCTTGCACTTACAAGCCTCGCCTCAAGAGCTAGAAAACTTGATTGAGACGGTGGTCGTGCCCGAAACGTGGTTTTTCCGCGATCGCGAGCCGTTTGTCTATCTCAGTCAGTTTGTCCCTCAGTGGAGAGTTGCTCATCCCAAACGTGTCCTTCGGATTCTCAGCGCACCTTGCTCAACGGGAGAGGAACCGTACTCGATCGCCATCACGCTGCTCAACATTGGGCTGACTCCGGCTCAGTTTCACATTGATGCGGTGGATATTAGCAAACGAGCCATCCTCAAGGCAACCCAGGGAATTTATCGGAAATCATCCTTTCGAGGCGGCGACTTGCCTGAGCAGTCGCGCTACTTTCAGCCTATCGCCCATGGACAAGAGATTCACCCATTTTTGCGGGATACCGTAACCTTTCGACTGGGAAATCTTCTCAATTCTAATCTTTTATCTCAAGAAGCCTATCACGTCATTTTTTGCCGCAATCTTCTGATTTATCTCGATCGTGACTCTCGTAATCAGCTAATTCAGACGTTAGATCACGCGTTAGCACCATCGGGTTTGTTGTTTGTGGGAGCACCCGAAACCTCGCAAGTCACCGCTCAACACTTTGAGCCAATCCGTCACCCCTTTGCGTTTGGCTACCACAAACAAACTCGCATCGTCGATCGTCCGCTGCCCCCGATCGCTCATCCTCCTCAAGAGATTTTGGTTCCAGTTCCTCCGTCTGCTCCTATTTGTGAGCCTATTGAACTGGCAAACGCCCAACAACTTGCCGACCGAGGACACCTGACAAAAGCGATCGCCGTGTGCCAATCTTATTTGAGCGCGCATCCGACTGACGCTCAAGCATATGTGCTGTTGGGTGAAATTCATCAAGGTCTCAATCAAACTGAGCAAGCTGAACAGGCATTTCAGAAAGCGATTTATCTCAACCCCAATGCCTATGAAGCGATGACGCATCTGGCGCTGTTAAAAGAGCAAAAGGGCGATCGGGCTGGGGCAACTCTTTTAAAGCAACGCATTCAGCGATTGCTCAACACTCAGAATTAACTCCTAAGAAACACACTCTGAATGACAAGGATGATAGAAGAGATGAAACGGGGTGTTTCTTACTTTTACAAGGAATGGAGTACCGTTCCTTAGAGGCTGAGATCCTACACCAGCCTCTTCACTGCGATGGTGTCCCGCCCGTGAATGGAATTCCGGGCTAGCCTTGCGAAGTCCATTCAAATGGACTGAATTGCCTTACTCCCTCGTTCAGTCCCTTAAGTGGACTTCGCACCGTTAGACGGTGATTTTCAATCACGAGCGGGTGAATGCTAGCCACGAGGGAGTTCTAATCGGGTGCAAAATCTCAGTTAAGGGTTCAATGAGATGCTGCACCTAATTTAAAAGCGGCGTTGCTGAATCGATCTATGAAGCACAGATTTTACCCTCCCCTAGCCCTCTCCCAAAAGGAGCTACCGTGTACACACAAGTCCTCGTCGCTTCGTTTGAGTCGGCTTATGCCTCCTAAATCCCCCAAAATTGGGGG
>JBBRMC010000601.1:0-2942 GCA_038231055.1 Leptolyngbyales cyanobacterium | reverse complement strand
AGCAGATGACTTCAGAAACCAGTGTAGATCGTGCGAATCAGATTCAAGAATTGACGGAACAAGCACAGACCGCGTGTGCGACCACCGGGGCAGCGTCTAGTGAATGTATTGATGCTTGGACGGCGGTTGAAGCGGCTCAATCAGAGAGTTCTAATCCCCAAACCGACAAACGATCGAGCCTCGATCGCTATTGTGCCGATAGCCCTGATGCGGCTGAGTGTCGAATTTTCGACGTGTAGATAACCGATAATGAGTCAGCGATCGCGAGAGCTTCGATTCATCCAGACTAGCGATCGCTGACTGATATGGTGGATTTATTTCTCTGGTTAGTAGCGGCTTGGGTGGGCGGAACGGCGGCAATTTTGGGCAGCTTGATGACGATCGGATGTCTGCTTCTCTGGCTGGTTCCTGACCCGACTAAGAATTGGCAAAATCGCTTAAAGCTATTGGGATTTTCGGTGGGAGTGGCGATCGTGGGGTTTGTCATCCTGTCGTTTCGTCTAGCAACCCCAGTTATTGGTTGAGTTTTTAGGTGGAATGGGTCTAGCAGAAAGGCAGCTCTACAGTAACTATTCTCGAACTATTCTCGCCGGATGAATTATCAACTCACCAAGACGGGAAAAAGCCTACGTCCTGTTTTAAATTCATGACGGCTTGGGGCTTGAAGCATATTGCTGAGACTCAGTTTCCTGAGCGCAATGATGAGCCACAGCAAACCGATGGGATAGATATCGCCTCTATCGCTTCTATAGGCAGTCCATTCTGGTCAACCGTGTTGAAAATAGAGTCCATCCTTGGCAGAGAAACCTCCCAAACTGGTTTTTGCCTGTACAATTGCTCAAAATCATTAGAAAACCTCTAGAACATTTGTTCTGACTGTGGTATCACTGTAGAAATTGACTCCTTTTCATTCCCAAGGTTTTTTTCGAGCTACACTAAACACTCATTTTTCGGTCAGAACAGCCTGTGTACGTCAAGCGCGTCGAACTGACTAACTTCAAATCTTTTGGTGGCACGACTCCAATTCCGTTATTGCCAGGGTTTACTGTGATTTCGGGTCCTAATGGGTCTGGCAAATCAAATCTATTAGATGCACTGCTGTTTTGCCTGGGTTTGGCAGGATCTAAAGGAATGCGGGCTGAACGTCTGCCTGATCTAGTCAATCACACCCAAAGCACACGCGGACGATCGACCGTTGAAGCCGCCGTCACCACTGTATTTGATCTCTCTGACGAACTCGATTTGCTGAATACACTGGGCAAGCCTGAAGGCGAAGAGGTCGAGTTAGAATCCAATCAGAACGGACACGCGAATGGGAATGGCAACGGTGCAAGTAAAACTCCTAACACAGAATGGAGTGTGACTCGCAAACTGCGGGTGACTCAGCAAGGCACTTACACCTCTAACTATTTTATTAATGGCGAATCCTGTACTCTGACCGAGTTGCACGAGCAGTTAAACCGACTTCGAGTGTATCCAGAAGGCTATAACGTCGTGCTGCAAGGAGACGTGACGCGCATCATCTCGATGAACGCCCGCGAACGGCGAGAAATCATTGATGAATTGGCGGGAGTGGCATCCTTTGATCGTAAGATCAACCAAGCCAAAGACAAGCTCGACGCGGTGAAAGAGCGAGAAGACAAATATCACATTGTCGAAAAAGAATTAATCGATCAGCGCGATCGCCTCGCCCAAGATCGCATCAAAGCCGAGAAATACCAAAAACTTCGTGGCGAACTGCAAGCCAAAGAACAGTGGGAAGTCGTAATCCGCTATCGGCACGCGGCTCGAAGTGCCGAGCAACTACAGGCGCAGATTCAGACGGGTGAAACCGAGATTGTAGAGTTGAGCGCACAAATTGCGGCGATCGCCACCGAAATTGAAACCACTTCTGTCGAATTAGAAAAACTCAATGCTCACGTCCGTTCCTTAGGCGAAGAGGAACAGATTGCCATCCAATCTACATTAGCGACTCGTGAGGCAGAGCTTCGTCAACTTCAGCGACAGGAAAAAGATCTGCAAACCGCCAGCCGAAATTTGGTGGAGAATTTAGCGCGATCGCAGCAAGACATTCACGAACAAACCCAAACGCTGACCTCCCTCACTCAAGAACAGCAAACAGTAGAGACTCGCGATCTTGCGTCAACTCGTCATCAGCGTGACAGCGCTAAACAAACCTTAGAAGCCAGTCGTGAAGCTGCCAATGCGTCTGCCGCCAGTGCTGAAGCCTGGGTGCAAGAACAAACCGATTTGCGGCACCGCCTCGATACGTTGTTAGCTGACCTGGAGCCAAAACGCACCGAGCAAGCCCAACTGCGAGAACGTGCTAGCCAGCTCGATCGCCAGATTCAAGAACAGACCCGATCGCAGCAAACCCTCCAACAACAACTCACCGACAAGCAAGCCGAACAGGTTCAATTCACGACTTCTCTAGAGCAAGCCACCACTCGAATTCAGTCTCTCGCGCAAGCCGTGTCTGCTGCTGAGCAAGAAGCCCAAATTCAGAAAGAGACGCAAACACGATTACTGAATGAGCAGCGCGAAAAACAGCGCGCCTTAGACAAATTAGAGGCACAGTCTCAAGCGATCCAGGAGGCTCAGGGCACTCATGCGACGCAAGTCATTCTCAAAATGGGACTGTCAGGCGTACATGGACTTGTCGCTCAACTGGGACGAGTAGAGCCGCGCTATCAGGTTGCTTTAGAAACCGCTGCCGGAGGTCGATTAGGGCAACTGGTGGTAGACGATGATGCGATCGCCGCTGCCGCGATCGAGATTCTCAAACAAAAGCGTGCCGGACGAGCCACGTTTCTGCCGCTCAACAAAATCAGAGCCGGAAAAGCTCCTTCAGATAGCACTCTGCGATCGATGGGTGGCTGTGTGGATTTCGCCATTAATCTTATCGAGTGCGTCGATCGCTACTGGGAAGTGTTTTCCTATGT
>JBBRMC010000600.1:0-2946 GCA_038231055.1 Leptolyngbyales cyanobacterium | reverse complement strand
ATCCATCCAGAGCCGAATACAGCTATTGCGGATGAATTGAGCCGTCCGCATGGCTTCATCTACTGCTTTGAATTGATTTGATTTCCCGTATGTCTTGAACTCTAAAACAAGCATCGTTTCGTTGCTTGCACTTAGCGAAGCCTAATCCGTTTACGATATTCTTATCCTATCGTGTTGCGTATAAGAATAGCTAAATCGTACCAATCTTTATCAATACTGTAGACTCTGCTTGCTTCCGCAATCGCGGGAACCCCTTCTCCATCCCCATGCTTAAAAGACAGGGGCTTTAAGGGTTCCCGAACCCTCCCATCCGGTAAATCGCTGGCTGTTGCAGCAGTTTCAATAGCTCCTAAAATTCAGCATACTGCGGTGGACTCGCCCCAATTCGGTCTGTAACCCGAGGATAATTCACCTTCGGCTGTGGCTCCGTCATCGCCAGAACGCTCACCTGATGCCACCAATCATCCCCAAAATCAAACCAATAGCCAAACGGTTCCTCGACGGCTAGAGCCAACGACCCAATTGGAGTCTCGGCAACATCTCCAGCCAGCAGCTCACCAAAATCGTCCTGCAAAGGCATGGCTAATCCATAGCGATCGGCATTCGGATCGCCGGGACCGCTCCCTTTCAACTGAAACTCATAGAGATGCTCTTCTTCGCGATCGAACGCCTTGAAAATGATGTGATGCAGATCCGCTAGCGTTTGATCCCCCCGAATCTCGATCGTTCGGACGATTTGAGGATTTTTCTTGATGAACTTCTCGGAAATTGGACCACTGAGTAATGAGACTTCCAAAACGTATACCGCTTGCAGTGCCTCTGCGGAGATTGGCTGGCTCGTCGAGGTCGGTTTACGCTGGGCAGATTTAGATTTTCGCGATGCAAGAGGATTCTGGGCTGTCATCCCTTCTATTGCGTTCGCGATTTCGTCACTGTTCTCCCTATGTCCTGGGATATAGGGAATCAGCCCTTTCCGGTAGGCTTCCACCTGTGCCCCAAGCGGCGCGTTGCGGATATCCATCAGCAAACCATTCACCGACAGCATCCAGATCAGGGGATTATGATCGACCATGCTGGGCAAGCACCAAGCAGGGTCAAACTGCCGCATCTTCAACGTATCTCGCACGAGCTTCGATTTGCCCTGCCCGGTGCTATCGGCAACGCCAAACCTCTGATAGAGTTCGCTAGCACTGATATGAGGGCTTTGAGAACTATCAAACAGAAAATTGACCATCCCGATCGCATGGGTAATGCCACAAGCCCACGTCTTTGCCTGTCCTTTGTCGAGCGGAGAAGGGCGCTTGCGGCAAAGCGCAGCCGTGGCTTGACGAATCAGTTGGGCGTATTCCTCGTTGAGATGTTGCCGCGCAAATTCATCAGTCAGTTCAACAATGTTATTGAACTTCGCTTCCATTGCCTTTGGGATATCTTCAGATTTTTTGGATTTAGCCATAACGGTGAGGTGAGCGAGAAATTGCGGTCAGATTTTGCCTTGGCAGGAATCTCCACAGATGGCTGTTATCGCTGTGGTTCCGGTTGTCTTTCAGAACATAGTACTGATTTTGAGGAATTGTTGCAGGTCCATAGTTGTAGTTGGACACGTTCTGCACCCAATCTGGAGGTGATTTTTGAAACAAAAAGAAGCCTCCGAAAGTTCGGGGGTTTCTTAAAAGCCTTACTGGACTTAGATTTTAGAACGGAGAGAGAGGGATTCGAACCCTCGTTAAAGTTACCCCTAAACAGCATTTCCAGTGCTGCGCCTTCAACCACTCGGCCATCTCTCCAAGCCTGCGCTGTATTCTCGTTCGCAGAATTCTTATCGTACCAGAATTGTTTCATACTGGAAAGGGAGTGCAAGAACTTTGGCAACGACCTTATGACTCAGTTTCATACCATCCGCGTTTACAACCGTCAAAAAGATACCTATCACTCGTTTCGGGTGCCCGACGATCGCTACATTCTGCACAGTGCCGAACATCAGGGTGTTGAGCTACCGTTCTCTTGTCGCAATGGGGCGTGTACGACCTGTGCCGTTCGAGTCAAAGCTGGGGAACTCTATCAACCAGAGGCAATGGGGCTATCGGTCGAGTTGCAGCGCCAAGGCTATGCGCTATTGTGCGTGAGCTATGCTCGATCGGACTTAGATGTCGAAACCCAAAACGAAGATGAAGTGTATGAGCTTCAGTTTTGTCGCTATTTTGGCAAAGGCAGAGTCAAACGCGGCTTGCCCCTCGACGAAGAATAAAAATGGGCAAAACTGGGACGGTGAAGTGTGGAAATTTGGAAAAAACTTGTCCCGTTCTGGATTGTGCCTGTTTTGCTGTGTTTGTTGGTTAGCTGTCAACGGGTCAATTCTCCTCAAGGAGACGCGATCGCCGTTCAACACGTTGTGAGTGGTCAAGAATTTGAGTTGCAGGGCATCCCCGGACAACCCGACATTACCGAACAGGTTCGTCTTGCTGGAATCGCGGTGCCGAGTCTCACTCAAAAACCGTGGGGGGTTGCGGCTAAAGTCCGGTTAGAGCAGATGATTCTGAATCAGTCAGTGAGATTGGAGCCAGATCGGATTCCCCGCACAGATCGAGGGCAACGATCGGTCTACGCTTGGCTCAATGGAGTTCTGCTCAATGAAACACTGGTTGCAGAAGGATACGCATTGACCAGTTCTAAATCCCAGAAATCTGCTTACGAATTGCGGTTAAGCCGTGCCCAAGATCGCGCTCGAATTTTAGGACTGGGTATTTGGAATCCGCAAGATCCGATGCGGCAACCTCCAGGAGAAGACCGCGATCGGGAGTAGAGCAACACTGCGATCGAGCCAAAGCAGATGCTAAACTTCTCTCGTTTGCGCTGCTTAAATTCATGTCTCACACGCCTCAGCAACTTCAAATCTTTTTAGACATTGCAACCGAGGCAGTGCTGGCAGCCGGAGCCATTCTGCAAACT
>JBBRMC010000599.1:0-2948 GCA_038231055.1 Leptolyngbyales cyanobacterium | reverse complement strand
GGAGCGCCTGTTTTAGCCAATGAGTTTGATTTTCGGGTGCGCTTGGTTGAAGGCTGCGTGTCACTTGATGCAAATCCAGCAACGCTTTGATGAACAGCGCATAGTCTTCGGATTGTGCCAGCACTTCCACTATGCCTTCATAATTGACACGATGAAAACGCCCCTCAATCCACTGATTTTGCAAGATGAAGTCGGCTGCCTGACTTGCCAACTCTAGATACTCCAATTCTCGAAACACGGCATAAGCTCGTGCTAGTCCAGAAATCATCAGGCTATTCCAAGCGACGATCATTTTGGTGTCAGTCACCGCTGGAATGCGACCTGACCAAGCGGTTGTTTTTGCTTCGTGATTATTGCGAGCGGGGGGAAATGTCGTGAGATCTTCAGAAGAGGCACCATAGCGAATGCAGAATAGTTTAGCGATCGCCCCTTCTACTTGATCCGATAGCTTGCCGGGATGACGACGCTGAAGCACGGTTAACCCTTCAAAATTTCCTTTTTCAGTGAGGATGAATTGTTCACTCAGTTCCGTCAATTCCTCAGCAGAGAGCGTGGAACGAAGCTCGTCAAAGCTCCACCCATAAAATGCCCCTTCCTCTGGCTCTGCCTCATCGGGCGTGGTAAAGCTATCTGCATCCTGAGCAGCGTAGAAGTAGCCCTGCGGCGCAGTCATTTCGCGTTTGAGCCACTGCACCGTCAAGGATATCGATCGCTCAAAGGCTGGCTCCTCAACGCCTATTGCCCAAAGATTTGCGAGATACTCAACGATTTGCCCATTGTCGTAGAGCATTTTCTCAAAATGGGGCACTGTCCAAGTCGGGTCAACGGTGTAGCGATGAAATCCCCCACCTACATGGTCAAAAATTCCACCCAAGGTTAAGTCTAAGCCGCGTTGAGTGGTGACTTCTCTCGCGTCATAGGGCGACTTCCAGCCAAACCGAGCCATCCGTAGTGCCGCCTGGGAGTAAGGAATCATCGGGAAACTAGGTCCCGGTGCCTTAGATGACAGAACCCCCGCACTGGATTCCAATCCTTCTTTGAGTAAATCTTTGCTCAGTGCAGCAGGTTGCAACGCTACAGAATTTTGCAGATTTTTGAGAATCTCGGCTTTGATTCCATTAAGTTTGCCTTTCTCAGAGTCGTAATAACGCCGGATTGACTGAAGCACCTGCAAAAATCCGGGTCGCCCATAGCGAGGGTCGATCGGGAAATAAGTGCCGCCATAAAAAGGCACTAAATCGTCAGGCGAAAGAAAAATGTTAAGCGGCCATCCGCCCTGACCCACCATCATTTGCAGCGCCTGCATATAGATGCTGTCCAGATCAGGACGTTCTTCTCGATCAACCTTAATCGGCAAATAATTGGCGTTCAAATAATCGGCGATCGTCGGATCTGAAAACGCTTCGCCTTCCATGACGGTGCACCAGTGACAGCTAGAATAGCCAACTGATAGAAAAATTGGTTTATCTTCTCGCTTTGCCGTTTCTAGCGCCTCCTCACACCAGGTCCACCACTCAATGGGGTTTTCGGCGTGTTTGCGAAGGTAGAGACTCTGGGCTTGAGCAAGGCGATTCGTCATAGCAACGACTAAAACTCTATGAGCATGAGTCTATCGCGGATGAGCAAGCGTGTTCTCTACCGCGAGAACGTTAAGCGACTTGTCTCTTAACTCGTTAGAATGAAAAAAATTATCAAGGACAGGAAGCCTCCATGATTCCTACCGTTATTGAAACGTCGGGCAGAGGCGAGCGCGCCTTTGATATCTACTCTCGTCTACTGCGAGAGCGAATTATCTTTATGGGATCTGCGATCGACGCTGAGGTGGCAAACCTGATCGTCGCTCAACTGCTGTTCCTCGACTCTGAAGACCCCGAAAAAGACATCTATCTCTACGTCAACTCCCCCGGCGGCTCAGTCTCTGCCGGAATGGGCATTTACGACACGATTAAGCAAATCCGTCCTGATGTCTGCACGATTTGCGTTGGCTTTGCCGCTAGCATGGGCGCATTTTTGCTCAGTGCGGGCACCAAAGGCAAGCGAATGAGCCTTCCTCACTCGCGGATCATGATTCACCAGCCCCTTGGTGGTGCTCAAGGTCAAGCGACTGACATCGAAATTCAAGCACGCGAGATTCTCTATATCAAGCAGCGCTTAAATGAGATCTTGGCAGACAACACGGGCAAACCCCTAGAGCAGATTCAAGAAGACACCGAACGTGACTTCTTTATGTCTGCCGAAGAAGCTAGAAACTATGGACTGATCGATCAAGTGATCGATCGTCGCCCCTCGGCAGTCACCCCCGTAGTTGTCCACGCTTAGAGTCCTGGATTTAATTAATGCCGAAAATTTGCCCTCCTCACGAAGGGGCGAAGCCCTCGCCCAACCTTTCTCCCCAAGGGAAAAGGGAGCTGAAATCTTGTTCCCTCTCCCGCTGGGAGAGGGCTAGGGTGAGGGCAAATCCGGGTCTTATTTAATCCACATTCCTTAGGATGTGAATTTTCGGTAGGGGCGTACAGCCGTGCGCCCCTACGCATCACTTAAAACGGAATTTGGCTCAACGAAGGATGTCCTTTTGAGGGCAACGCTTTCAAGTAGTGCAAGAACTCTAGCAACTCGTCTTCTGTGAGTTCGGCGCGGGTTTTTTTGCTGTAGGTTTGTTGTAGATAGCTGCTGCCTTGCTTTTTCGTCCAGCCGATGCGCTCGATCTCGGTGCCGATTTGCGCGATCGCGTCGGACAGGTCGATCGGGTCATTAGAAAACGTCACATCAGGAACGCTAACTTTTACCGCTTCGGTTTCTTCTGGTGCTTGAGAACTAATCTCTTTAGGCAGCTCTTCAACATCCTGGCTGTAGTCGTATTCAACTTCAACGGGTGCTTGCACCGCTTCAGGCAGGTCTAACCCAGGAAATGTAGAGAGGAAGTCATCTGAGCCACCGATCATGGATGC
>JBBRMC010000598.1:0-2950 GCA_038231055.1 Leptolyngbyales cyanobacterium | reverse complement strand
GTTGCAAATGAGCAAAGCCTGACCTCAAGATTTAATAACTTAATATCTAAGCTTCTGAAATGCCATACGCAACGGTCAACGGGTTTAATCACTATTACGAATGGGTGACAGATACCGAGCAGTCCCATCCGACCGGAAAGCCCATTATGGTTTTTATTCATGGGTGGGGCGGCTCTTCGCGCTATTGGGAAAGCACAGCTCGATCGCTGTCAAATCTATTTGATTGCCTTCTCTACGATATGCGTGGATTTGGGCGATCGCGCTCCAACACAAATGAAACCCCGCTTCTTGCTGAACCTTTAGAAACAAAAGAACAGCTTAGCTATGAGCTAGAAAGCTATGCAGATGATCTGGCTGGTTTACTAGATGTTTTAGAGCTGAAGCAAATTTATCTTAACGCTCATTCAATGGGCGCATCCGTCGGGATATTCTTCTTGAACCTGCATGGCGATCGGGTGGAGCGAGCCATTCTCACCTGTAGCGGCATTTTTGAATACGACGAAAAAGCCTTCAATGCCTTCTACAAATTTGGAGGCTACGTTGTCAAGTTTCGTCCTCGCTGGCTCTATAAACTGCCGTACATGGATCGGCTGTTCATGCAGCGTTTTTTGCATCGTCCTCTCTCTGGCGCGATTAGCCGCGCTTTTTTGGATGATTTTCTGATGGCAGACTACGATGCAGCGTTAGGAACCATTTTTACGTGTGTAAGCAAGAAAGCGGCTGAGGTGATGCCCGATGAGTTTGCTCAAATTAAGGTGCCAACTTTGCTGGTTTCGGGTGAATATGACATCATCATTCCACCTGAGTTGGGTCGTCATGCAGCCGATCTGAATGACAACATCGAATATTTTTTGATGTCTAATACGGCTCACTTCCCTATGCTAGAAGACGCTACAACGTATCTCCACAAAGTACAGGAGTTTTTAGGAGTGACAAGCCCTGCTCAAATGAGATGACTTTAAAGGGTGGACGAAGCCCCAAAGAGAGATCGGACTTTATGAGCCGCTAAATCTACTCCAGAAATCGAGAGTTCCAGGGGTTCCCAAAGCCCAGGATGATGGTGCACTTCATGATAGGCGGCTTCAGTGAGAAGAATTTCGCCTCGTCGAGCTAAGTCTTCACCCAACTTACAGGCGAGGTTCATTTCACTGCCGTAGATATCGTCATCTCCAACAACTAGCACGTCTCCATACCCAATGCCAATGCCAGCATAGATATCTTGATCATCAGGTAAGCCCGTATTAGCGACCGAAAGGTCTTTTAAGATTGAGAAAGAGGCTTCGATCGCAGACACCACATCAGGAAATGCCGCAAATAAATTATCTGCCTCCTGTTTAATCACTGTGCCCCCAAATTGCAGAATGATCGGCTCACTGATAACACTCATCCGCCGAATCATTCCTAAAAAATGCAAGATTCCGTGGCGAAGAGTTAGTCGTGAAAACCCTGCCATATCCAGGACAAAGATCGCGCAGGTGTGACTGAAGACCTCCTGAATTTGTTGGTCAATCTCCGCAAGTTTTTCGGGCTGATCATTTCGAGCCTGCAACAATCGAGTGAACTCTATCCGGGTGTTCTGTCCTGGGATCATAGGTCGTTTTGAGAATGGGTTACTTTCAGGATTCCTCGTATCTGCCAGATTGCACCAATCGCGATCGCCACTCACCTACAGCGCTCTGCACCCTAGACGGCAACCAGGGATCATACTGAGGATACACAGGCAGCCGAGGAACAAATTTCCACCCAGCTTGCTTGAGGTCAGCAGTTAACTGATTCACCCGAGGATGTGGATAATCCGGATTAACTTCATCGTGAGGACTGATTCCGCCTAAATCTGTGGCTCCAGCGGCTAAACACGCGAGCAGCATTTCTGGGTCTTGAACTAAATTAGGAGGAATTTGTAACCCGATCGTATTGGGCAAACTCTGACGTGCCAGTTTAATCATCTTTAGTAAATCCTCTGCCCCAAAAGCGGCTCCCGCAAAGGATTCTTTTTGTCCAGGGCTATAGGGTTGCAAGATGACTTCCTGAATATGTCCCCATCGTTCTTGAATGTGAGCGATCTCATCTAAACTTTCCCGACGATCGCGCTCGGTTTCGCCAATTCCTAACAACAACCCTGTCGTAAAGGGAATCTGTAGCTCTCCTGCCAATACTAACTGCTGCGATCGCACGCCTGGAACTTTACTCGGCGCATGACGATGAACTGTCTTTAGAAGCTCTGGGGTAATTTGCTCTAGCATTAACCCCATTGATGCATTGACTTCTTTAAGCTTTGTCATCTCAGCGGCGCTTAAAGGTCCTGCGTTGGTATGGGGCAAAAACCCCAGTGAGAGAGCAAGTTCACAAAGACTATAGATGTGCTGCAACCAGTCTGCCCGACGAGGGCTTTGAGGATGAACTTCTCCACTCAAAACGAGAATTTCAATCACTTCTTGAGTTTGAAGAGAGCGCAGAATTTTTTCTGCATCCGTCAAACTTAACCAAGGACTGGTGCCCGGATCAACTCGAAAGTTGCAGTAACTACATCGGTTAAAGCACTCATAGGTTGGAACCACCGTATAGGCTGGGCTATAAGTCACGGTCTGCGAAAAAGATGCCATTGCGCCTTGCTATCCAAATAGTTAAAAAGCAAAAACTCTAGACTCGGAACGGTGGATCATCCCAAGTCTTAGAGCCTTTCTTGATCTCTATTATGTGTTTTATGCGATCGTCTAACCCAAACCCAAAAATGGCTTATTTGGAGTACCAAACTCTTTTCTGCCCCAACGCGCTTCTCCGTTTTGCGTAAACGTTTTTGACATGAGTTTTCACCGTGTTCAAACTAATTAGCAGAATATCTGCGATCTCCTGATAGGTATATTCCTGCCGGAGCAGCATCCAAATCTCGGCTTCTCGATCAGTCAAGTCATATTTTTGACGATCAATCCACAAGTCCTCTATTAAAGCT
>JBBRMC010000597.1:0-2952 GCA_038231055.1 Leptolyngbyales cyanobacterium | reverse complement strand
TCAGTGCGAGGCGGGCATCGCCATCACCTAAAAGTGATCAACATGGTTCGCAGATATGGCAGCATTGTCGAAACGGTGAAGAATGGTGTGCTAACCAACGGCATTTTTTATGAGTGTGTGACGCACGCTGTACCGTTCTCGCTGGCTGGCTCGATTCGGGATGATGGTCCGTTGCCGGACACGCAAATGGATCTCGTTAAAGCTCAGGAAGATTACAGTCGCTTGATTGAAGGAGCAGACATGATTTTGATGCTGTCGTCAATGCTGCACTCGATCGGAGTCGGCAATATGACTCCTGCCGGGGTGAAGATGGTGTGTGTGGATATTAATCCGGCAGTGGTGACAAAACTCAGCGATCGCGGGTCAGTCGAGTCGGTCGGGGTCGTCACAGACGTAGGACTGTTTCTCAGTTTGTTAGTGCAGCAGTTAGATAAGTTGACCCATCCTTATCCAGTTGAGCAAATGGTGTAACGCGATTCTATAACGATCTAGGTAGGGACGTTTCAGCGAAATGTCTCTATCGAAGATCGAGTCACTGCACAATCGATTGCCTTCATTGGTCATGTCAGTTCTAAAACAAAGTTCCTGATCTAGAATCGATCGTTAAACAAGCTCAAATCTGCCATGTCTTACTTCCCTGAGAACGCCTTAATCATTCAAAGCGATCGCTCTGTTCTTTTGGAAGTCCACTCGCCGAGAGCCACTGCTGCACGGGAAGCGATCGCCCCTTTTACAGAACTCGTCAAAAGTCCCGAACACATTCACACCTATAAAATCACGCCTCTTAGCGTGTGGAATGCACGAGCGGCTGGAATGCCCGTTGATGAAATGTTAGCGGCATTGCAGGATCACGCCAAATACCCGATGCCCGATGCGGTCGTGCAAGAAATTGAGGCGTTGGGCAAACGCTATGGATTGACAGTGATTGAGCGATCGGATGATGGGGTTCATCTTTTGCTCAGAACTGCTGACCTCCCCCTCGCTGAACTCCTATCTCGCAATGATGAGGTGGCTCCTCTGCTGGGCGAACGGTTGAACGATTGTCTGTTTCAAGTCGATTCTGGCTCTCGTGGAGTCCTTAAACAGGCTCTTTTAGCCGCAGGATATCCCGCCGAAGATCTGGCAGGCTACATCACAGGGGATGCTTTAGCGATCGAGCTTCGTCGCATTAGTCGCTCTGGCGAGCCGTTTGATTTGCGAGACTATCAAGAAGCCGCCGCCGACGCATTTTATCAAGCCGGACGAGTGCAGGGTGGAAGCGGTGTAATCGTGCTGCCCTGCGGGGCTGGAAAGACAATGGTTGGCATGGCGGCGATGATTGCTGTGCAAGAAAACACCTTGGTGTTGACCAGCAGCCTTACTTCGGTTCGACAGTGGCGACGAGAACTGCTCGACAAAACTTCCCTCCCAGAAGACTCGATCGCCGAATATAGCGGTGAAACCAAAAACACGGCACCTGTTACCCTAGCGACCTACCAGATTTTGACCTATCGGTCTCAAAAAGATCAGCAGCAGCCTCACTTTGAACTATTTAACGCTCGATCGTGGGGCTTAATTATCTACGACGAAGTTCACCTGTTGCCTGCTCCTGTGTTTCGTGTCACTGCTGAGCTGCAAGCCCGTCGTCGATTGGGGTTGACCGCCACGCTAATCCGTGAAGATGGACGAGAAGGCGATGTATTTGCCCTGATTGGACCTAAACGCTACGATGTGCCTTGGCGAGAATTAGAAGGACAAGGCTTCATCGCCGCCGCAGAATGCACGGAAATTCGAGTTCCACAAGATGCAGACGAACAGATGACTTACGCAGTCGCGCCCAAACGTCAACAGTTTCGCATCGCCGCTGAAAATCCGCGCAAATTGACGGTGATCAAAGAATTGCTAGAAAAAGAAGCCGGACATCGGATTCTGATTATTGGTGAATACATTGAGCAGTTAGAGAAAATCGCTCATCTAACCGGATTGCCCTTGATCACAGGCAAAACTCCCCAACGGGAGCGCGATCGTCGCTATGAACAGTTTCGACATCAACACATTGATGGGCTAATTTTGTCTCGCGTCGGCAACTTCGCACTGGATTTGCCGGATGCTGATGTGCTGATTCAAGTGTCGGGCAAGTATGGGTCTCGTCAAGAAGAAGCGCAGCGACTAGGGCGAGTGTTGCGTCCTAAATCGGATGGTCGGGTGGCTCAGTTTTATACGCTCGTGTCACTCCGAACGTGTGAAGAAGAATTTGCGCGCCACCGTCAGCTCTTTTTAGCCGAGCAAGGCTACAGCTATCAGATTCAAGTCCTCAATGAATAACTCTTCAAAATGGAGTGTCCACCTTTAAACGAAGAATTTGTTGAGAGTGCGGATGCTCAAAACTCAGTTCTCTTGCGTGAAGATGTAAGCGATCGCCACCCTTTCCATAAAGCCGATCGCCCAAAATCGCCACTCCTAATCCTTGCAAATCTGCGGCATGAACTCGAATTTGATGCGATCGTCCTGTCACCGGAGAGAATTCGATTCGCGTTAAATTTTCTTCTCTCGCCAGTACCTTGAAGTGCGTCAGGCTGGGCTTACCACGCTGATAATCAACGTGTTGAACGGGTCGATCGTTCGGGTCGCCCCACAACGGCAAATCGATCACTCCCTGTTCTCTAGTCACTAATCCATTGATTATCGCCTCATAAACTTTGCGAACCTGACGCTGCTGAAATTGCTGGCTGAGTTGACGATAGGTTTGACGATCGCGTGCCAACACCAAAATTCCAGAAGTGTCTTGATCGAGCCGATGCACTGCCTGCAAGGACTCACCATCCGGCAGCAAATGCCGGAGCCGACTCAAAACGCTGTCTTGACCATCCAGATAACGACCCGGAACTGAGAGCAATCCGGGTGGTTTATTGACCGCGATCAGCCATTGATCTTCATAGAGAATGGGCAGTGTTTGAGAGCAGTCTACGATCG
>JBBRMC010000596.1:0-2960 GCA_038231055.1 Leptolyngbyales cyanobacterium | reverse complement strand
GGTAGTAGAGTTGAGGAATTATCGCACTTTAATAGAACTAGGAAACGATAGCCATAAGTTCTATCAAGAAACCTGTCGATTTGGAGTTTAGATTGCGTCTAGCTCGATCATCCTTCTAGGTTGCGAATCTCTACGATCGCTGCCCAGAAACTAAAATTCTTTTAACTGAGAAGCTGCTGAATCATTCGATTTGACTGAGATTCATAGCTGCTGCCAAACAAGTTGAAGTGATTGAGAATGTGATAGAGGTTGTAGAGAGTTTTGCGGTGTTTGTAACCAGGGTTTAACGGAAAAATTTGGTTATACCCTTTGTAGAATTCAGATGGAAATCCGCCAAACAATTCTGTCATTGCCAGGTCAACTTCCCGATCGCCCCAATAGGTTGCCGGATCAAACATCACAGGTTCACCCGATCGAGTCGCGGCGGCGTTGCCTGACCATAAATCACCGTGGACGAGTGAAGGCTGAGGCTGATGATTTTTTAGTAACTCAGGAAGCGCAGCGAGCAAGCGATCGCTCTGGGGAAAGTGCCCCCCTTTTTGTTTCGCGAGTTGAATCTGATAGCCGATGCGATGCTGAGTAAAGAAAGTACTCCAGTTCGATGTCCACGAGTTGATCTGTGGAGTCGCCCCGATCGTGTTGTCTCGCTCCCAGCCAAACGCACTTACTTTTTTGACTTGGTGGAGTCTCGCCAGTCGCCGCCCCATTTCCTCCCAGGTTTGACTCGTTCCTCGCGCCAAGTCTAGCCACTCCAATACCAGATAGGAAGCGTTATCAATAATCCCCCAACAAATCGGATTTGGCACCAAGATTGTTCCAGTCTCACGTATCTGCCGAAGCCCCAGGGCTTCGGCAACAAACATAGCAACTTGGCTTGCTTGATTGAGTTTAACAAAATAAGTCTTTGCGCCATCGGTCACTTGATAGCTTTGATTGATGCACCCCCCGCTAACTGAGCGACGATCAAGGCTCTCGAACTTCTGCCCTGTTGACTGAGTGATGTGTTCAGCGATATGTGTCCACATAGAAAAACTGCATGGGGATCGTGAATCATTTAACGGTTGGCTTTAACTATTGGCATTGATCCAAGCGTCTAAATCATGGATGGTTCTAAAGTCCAAAAGTGCAATGGCTAACCCTTCGAGTCGCTCACGATTGAGAGCTGAGATGCGATCGCGGCTCTGCTGAGAAAGCAATCCGACTCTCTGCTCCAACTGACGAAGGATCAGCGATCGTTGCCCCTGTTCAAGCCCCTGGGTTTCAGCCCGTTGCTGGGTTACTTGCTCCCACTCTAAGAATGCTTCTGATAATGCCATGATTGCCTCCCGTCCGCTAAAATCTTCAATTCCGCCCAGGTCAATTCTAACTTTCCAACTTGCCAGAAGTCTTAAAATGCCATTGCGTCGCGGATGGGAGGCGGGCAACGATAACACCTCTCGAATGGCACGTTCTTGTGTTGCATCCCGTCCCAAAATTCTTAGCCACAGGGTTTCCTCAGTTTCAGGGAGTTGATCAATGGCAACAATCGCCGTCTTAAAAATGTCTGGAATAAAATAAACTCCTGGCATCCAGTCAGATTTGATCATGCCACCCGCTTCTTCTAGCAGTGGCTTAGAGGTAGTGGCAGCCAAAATCCAGAGTTGAGGCAGTGCAGGTTCAGATAAGGCATCTTGCTGTACTTTGCGCCGTTCATCTTCTTGAATCCAGATCAGCTTCATCACGGCAACTCTGACTTCGGTGCGGGTGGGAAGATTGCGATAAGGTTCAAGCAAGCAAGGCGTTTGCACGATTCGTCCTAACAGTCCCAAGTCTTCGGTTTGAGTGACTTCTGGATTGGGCACAAACCAAACATCGACAAATTTTGCCTCACCCGGAATTTCGTATTGTCGCTGCACGGTGCCGATCGGGGTGAGAAACTCTTCCAAATATTGTTTAGAAAGTTGGTCGAAGGAATTTTGAGCCATGCGATCAAGAAGACTGAGATCGTAGTATACGACTCTCTAAGTAGGCTATCTTTCCAAATCTGCAACTCTTTAGAAGTCTACGATCGCCCCTTGAAACTATTTCATAGTTTTCTTTTTAAGTCCTCGATTAAGTAATTCTTAGTCCAGAGTGGATACGACCCGCAATTCTTCATTAGGCTTTCTCTCAGTAATTATTGCGATTCAACAATGCAACAGATGTTTCAACATGACCAAGTATTTAATCTCATCCCTCTAGACAGCAGCGCGGGTGTCACTGATTGTTGCCTACACAATAGTCCTGGGTATTTTGAGTAGGAGCCTCATCAGCACCCTACAACGCGTCATCATGCCAAAAGTAAGCCGTCGAGCAGGACAAAATAGCCGGGTAATGGCAGTCAAGAAACGACTGAAAGCCATTGCTTCTTTTGCAACAGCAGGGTGCATCTTCTTCTTTCCACTCTTTTTGGTCAATACCTTTGAGAAGTTTTTGAAGTCATTGTCCTCTCTGAACCCGTCTCAGCCGCAACCTGCGTTAAATATGCCACCTGTCTTCTATGCAATGATTGTGATTCTTCCATTAGGATTGGTCGTGAACGGGGTTTCATTGTGGAAACGGGCCGATCGTGCTGATCAAGGGGCTAAGGGAGAAGAAGACACTGCCCAGGAAATAGGTCAACTAGAGCAAGAGGGCTGGCAAGTTGAGTATGGTATGCCTTTAGGTAATCGATTAGGAGACGCTGACATTATTTGTATCTCTCCTCAAAGCAAAGCCTATGTCATTGATGTCAAATCTCACAAAGGTGAAGTAACCACAGATGGAAACCAGTTATATCGCCGTATGGGAAAGACAACGTATCCGTTTGAAAAAAACTTCCTTGATCAATCTATGAAACAGGCTTTGCAAGTGAAAAAACAAAAGAACTTGAATTTTGTAACTCCGATCGTGGCTTTTTCTAATGCCAAAATCTTAATTCCGGCTGGTAAGACAAAAAAAGT
>JBBRMC010000595.1:0-2987 GCA_038231055.1 Leptolyngbyales cyanobacterium | reverse complement strand
CTGGTTGGCTGACACGTAAAAATTCCCAGCCTCTTTAAGAAGCCAGGAATCTCAGATTTCAGATTTGCAAAGCGAGTCAGGTTATTTTACAAACCTGTTTCAGAATTGTGCTCAACCGCGTTGGGGTCTACACCCATCGGGGCGACAATATCGCGAAATAGTGTGATTTGTTGCTCGAATGCCAGCCCTTTGATCTGCTCCAATAGAGTAGTGGCTTCAGAGACCAACTCATAGTTAGAAGGCATTGGAACGATCGTTTGGTTGTCCATTCCTTGAGCCAACAAATACCAGAATAAAAGCTTTGTAGTGTCGCTGAGTGCCCCATACTCACGAGAGAATTCAGTGTTTTTGCGATTAACCAGATCCCGTTGCAGTTCTAGCTGTTGATCATGGGATAGCGCTTTAACTCGGTTGAAATAGGCTTCTCCAATCTCAGGAGATGCGGTGCTGGCACCAGGGGCAGCAGGTGTAATTGAGTGTCCCATCTCTTTATAGATGAAATAGAACAACGCAAGCTGTTGATCGGTATCTAGACCTTGAAAAGCACTGGACAAATCGTTCGCAGTATTTGATGTCGTATATGTCATAAAAACCTCATAATTTAGTCTTCTGAAAGGTATCAAAGGAGCTAACAGCTTTCGCCTCGCTAAAGGGAGACTCTGTAACCTAACTTCCGATGGAGGTATCTATTGCATCTCTCACTACTCTGGGAGGAGTAACTATGCCCGCAGGCTTTGGATGCTCGAAGATTGGAGAATAAAGTCGCGATCGACATTGGCGTAGGCACGGGAATCGGAGAAGCAATCGCTCATAAAACGGGCTAGAGAACTCAGGACTACCCCACAGTCAAGTAAGCACTAAAGGATGAGGAAAAAGGATGAGAGACTAGATAACTTTGTTCTAGGTTTGAAACTCCTTGTCCTCATACCCCTCGTTGAATGGAGAACTATGCAACTCTCAGGTAAAGTCGCGATCGTGACAGGTGCAGGGTCAGGAATTGGCAAAGCCGCCGCGCTCTTATTTGCGTCACAAGGGGCAACAGTGGGCACGATCGACCACACCCCCAAGGAGGGACAAGCCACGATCGACGAAATCAATCAAACGGGCGGCAAAGGACTCGCGACAATCGCCGACGTGTCTCAACCCGATCAGGTACAGTCAGCGATCGACAAGATTGCACAGCAGTTTGGCAAAATCGATATTGTATTCGCGAACGCTGGCATTAATGGGGTGTGGGCATCGATCGAAGAACTCAAACCAGAGGAATGGGATAAAACAATCAACACAAACCTGAAAGGAACGTTCTTAACGGTGAAGTATGCAGTACCTCATCTAAAACAGCAAGGTGGCTCTGTTGTGATCACTGCATCGGTAAATGGAACTCGAATCTTTAGCAACACAGGCGCGACTGCTTATTCTTGTACAAAAGCGGCTCAGGTTGCCTTTACAAAAATGATGGCACTGGAGTTGGCAAAATACAAAATTCGCGTCAACGTGATTTGTCCGGGCGCGATCGAAACGAACATTCAAGACAATACTCAACAACGCAACCTTGAATCGATTCGCGAACCTGTCGAGTTTCCTGAAGGCAAGATTCCATTAACCGAGGGTGAACCCGGATCGGCTGAACAAGTCGCTCAACTGGTGGCGTTTTTGGCATCGGATATGGCGAGTCACATCACAGGCACCGAAGTCTGGATCGATGGTGCAGAATCGCTATTGAAAGGTTAGTTTTGTATGAGTTTTAGAAGTCCCCTAAGTCCCTTATATTGGGGGTTCTATCGTGTATATATCAATTGCTCTAAATCCCGATCGCTTAGGGTTCGCCCCCTAAATCCCCCAAAATTGGGGGACTTTGAGAGGGAAGCAGTTTAGTCCTAGGTCAAAGTCCCACAGAATGGGGGATTTAGGGGCACAAGCCGACCGAAACGTAGTGACCCATAGTTGTGTACACACGGTAGTCGTTGGGGTTTAAGAGCCACCTCGTTAAATTAGTAAAATTATTATCTATGCCACAAGTCTTTGGAAAGCTGCCGACCACGAATCAACCTTGGTCAACGTTAGGGGATGTGCAGAATCTTGAGAGGAACGATCGCCACCTTCATCTCGATTGTGGGGAGGCTCACGTTAAACTCAGCATTCTCTCTCCAACACTGATTCGGGTTCGATTAGCGCCTCAAGGCGAGTTTTTGCCGCGTCGATCGTGGGCGGTGACTCGCGATGATGATCAGTGGGATAAGCCTCAATTTGAGGTGCAGCAGACCGATGACACGATCACGATTCAAACTGAGCAAATGCGCGTCGAGATTCAGCGTCGCCCTTGCCGAATCACCTGCTACGACTCAAACAACCAGCCATTCGCTCACGATGCCAAAATGGGAATGGGATGGAGAAATGGACAGGTTGCAGCCTGGAAAACGATTCACGCAGATGACCATTTTTATGGGTTTGGAGAACGATCGGGACTGCTTGATAAACGCTTTCAGGTCAAGACTAATTGGACGGTTGACGCATTAGATTATTCGGCGATCGACGATGAGATGTATCAAGCGATTCCCTTCTTTCTAACGCTGCGTCCGGGTTTGGTTTATGGGATTTTTCTCAACTCGACGTTTTGGAGTCAGTTCGATTTAGGAGCTACGAAATCTGATGTGTGGCAGATGCAGGCAAACAGTCCTGAATTGGACTACTACATTCTCGCTGGGGCGACTCCTGCCGATATTCTCAACACTTACTCCCAACTCACCGGACGGATGCCCCTGCCGCCAAAATGGGCATTGGGCTATCATCAGTGTCGCTGGAGCTATGAATCAGAAGACGTGGTGCGAACCCTGGCTAGAGAGTTTCGCGATCGCCAGATTCCCTGTGATGTAATTCATCTGGATATCGATTATATGCAGGGCTATCGCGTGTTTACGTGGAGTCCGACGCGGTTTCCTGATCCGGCTCAGTTGATCAGCGATTTGAATCAGGCAGGATTTAAAGTG
>JBBRMC010000594.1:0-2988 GCA_038231055.1 Leptolyngbyales cyanobacterium | reverse complement strand
TTTAATTAAACAATTAATTAGGTCGAAACTGAATCTTGAATTTAAACCAGTTGCTACGGTCTATCGTCGTCCCATTCCCAGCTAAAATCCTCAAGCTAGAGAGTGGATTGACGTTAATTCATCAACAGGTTCCTGGTACTGGAGTTGCAGCCGTTGACGTGTGGGTCAAAGCGGGTGCGATCGTCGAGCCTGATGAGTGGTCAGGTATGGCGCACTTCTTAGAACACATGATCTTTAAAGGCACCGATCGACTGCCTCCAGGCAGCTTTGATAAAGTTATTGAAAATAGCGGTGGTGTGACCAACGCAGCAACCAGCTATGACTATGCCCACTTCTTCATGACGACGGCATCCCAATATTTGGGTGACACATTGCCCTATTTGGGCGAGTTGCTTTTAAATGCGGCAATTCCTGATGATGAGTTCGATCGAGAGCGCGATGTCGTCCTCGAAGAGATCCGGCAAACCTACGACAGCCCAGATTGCATTGCGTTTCAGGCACTAGCTGAGAGTGTCTATCAACGTCATCCTTACGGACGACCGATTTTAGGCACCGAAGACAGCTTGATGCCGCTATCGCCTGATGAGATGCGTCGCTTCCATCGCGCCCACTATCAGCCTCAAAATATGACCGTAGTGATTGTCGGAGATGTCACTCATGCTGACACAGTGAAGTGGGTCGAGCGATCGTTTCCCGCGTTCCCATCGCCGAGTCTCTGTCTGCGTTCAGAGCCAGAAGCCGAACCTCCGATCGTAGGCATTCGTCGCCAAGAACTGCGGTTGCCTCGTCTCGAACAGGCTCGCCTGATGATGGCATGGATGGCTCCGGGTATTGATGATGATCCTCTACAGAACATCTACGGATTGGATCTGATCTCGGTGCTATTAGCAGAAAGTCAATCAGCTCGACTCGTGCAAGAACTGCGCGAAGATCGCCAACTTGTGCAGGCAGTCAGCAGCAGTTTTTCAATGCAGCGAGAATCGAGTCTATTCACCATCACTGCATGGTTAGAGCCAGAAAATATCGAGCGCGTCGAAGCGCTGATCTGCGATCGCCTTTCCGCATTGACGACAACGCCTGTCAGTGAAGTCGAACTAGCCCGCAGCAAACGGCTTCTGTGCAACGATTATGCCTTCTCGATCGAAACGCCCGGTCAATTGGCGGGGCTTTATGGCTACTATCACACGATCGCTGAGGCAAGTTTGTCCGTCACCTATCCTCAACGCATTCAAGCTTTTAGTGCTGAAGACTTGCAAAACTTAGCCAGTCAATATCTTTCGCCCTATCACTATGCGGCGATCGTCATGAAGCCGCTTTGAACCAAAAGCCTGCGTCCGTGTTTCCATCAACGCCCCTTTTAAGGACTTCTTCTTGTGACCTCTAGCGCAATTCTTCAAAGCCGTCAGATCCACCGCACCGTTTTAAAGAATGGCATCGTAGTTCTGGTGGTCGAAAATCCTTCGGCTGACATCATTGCGGCTCGTCTCTTCATTCGGGCAGGAAGCCGATGGGAACCGTCGCACCAAGCAGGGTTATCGCACTTAGTCTCTGCCGTTCTGCCTAAAGGAACGGAGCGGTTTTCGTCTCTAGACATTGCCGAGCGCGTTGAGTCGGTTGGAGCAGGTCTCGGCACCGATTCAGCGTCTGACTACTTTTTGTTGAGCTTGAAAACCGTCTCGGCTGACTTCCCAGAAATTTTGGCGTTAGCAGGAGACATACTGCGATCGCCCACCTTCCCCGACGATGAAGTTGAGCTAGAGCGTCGTTTAACGCTGCAAGCTATCCGCTCTCAGCAAGAACAGCCATTTACTGTGGCGCTCGATGGGTTACGCTCCGCAATGTATGGGCAGCATCCTTACGCTTTTTCGGCGTTGGGCACGGCAGAAACGGTCGCTCAGTTGTCTCGGCAAGACTTGCAGCACTATCATCAAACCTACTTCCGTCCAGATAATCTAGTGATTAGCGTCGCCGGACGAATTGACCCAGATGCCGCGATCGCTCACATTGAGAGCGTCTTAGGTGATTGGGAAGCTCCATCAGATCCTCTGCCAACTCTGAATTTGGCTGCGATTCCGTCCAATCCCCACAAAGTAATCAAGACTCAAGAGACCCAACAGTCGATCGTGATGTTAGGCTATCTGGCTCCGTCGGTGAACGCCAACGCTCTTGACTTATCAGACTACACCGCGCTGAAGTTGCTCAACACCTATCTGGGCAATGGGCTTTCTAGCCGTCTCTTTGTCGAACTGCGAGAAAAGCGAGGACTCGCCTATGAAGTGTCTGCCTTCTATCCGACTCGCCTAGATGCATCGCAGTTTGTGGTTTATATGGGCACCGCTTCAGAAAACACCGCGATCGCCCTAGACGGTCTGCAAACTGAAGTCGATCGCCTCTGCTCAACCCCGCTTAGCACTGAAGAATTGCAATCGTCTCAAAACAAAATGCTGGGGCAATATGCGTTAGGCAAACAAACAAACTCTCAGCTTGCTCAAATTTTTGGTTGGTATGAAACGATCGGGCTAGGAGTCGAATTTGACACGCGCTATCAGCAAGAAGTTGCAGCGGTGACCTCAGATGTGGCTCAAGCCGCCGCAACTCGTTACTTTGTTGAGCCTTACATTTCTGTTTTGGGTCCTGCTACCGGAATTGCTCTGCTAGACGATTAATGAGCTTATTAGCGGATTTTTTCTTCTAGACGATGAACCTCTCGGCAAAAGGAGGTAGGTGCACCTTAGAAAAGAAATGTCAGAATAGTGCAATCAGTATTCACATAACTCTATGGCATTTAATCCTGACAGCTCGAATTTCCCTCAGACTGATGACAAAGCGGCTGACGTTGACGCACTTCTTAACTACCTTCAGCATCAGCCTCCAGAAGTCTTAGAGCGAGTGGCTCGATCGGTGAGTCCTAGAGTCAAGCAGATTATCTCCCATAACGTTCAAGGGCTTCTCGGAGCTTTGCCCTCTGAGGGGTTTGAAGTCAAAATT
>JBBRMC010000593.1:0-2996 GCA_038231055.1 Leptolyngbyales cyanobacterium | reverse complement strand
TCGATCGCCGCGAATCTTTGCCTCCGTCGTTAAAAGAAGGAGCATATTCGCAACTCTTGATGGATTTAACGCACGAGTCTAATGAGACTGGAACTTGGGTAAATGTACCTAAAAGATGATGTTTGCTGACCAAGGATACGATGCGGCTTAACAAGTGATTAAGGGCAATGGGCATTAGACCTAATTTTTGGGTTATTTCCCATCTATAAGAACAGTACGATACAATAGCTGACTGTAATCAAGCTTGAGATGGCGCTGGAGGTTGGATTGTCGAAGTTTATCTTAAAGGTTCTCTGGTTAGACGAGAACGTCGCATTAGCAGTAGATCAGGTCGTTGGTAAGGGCACGAGTCCTCTAACCTCTTATTTCTTCTGGCCTCGGAATGATGCTTGGGAACAACTCAAAACTGAGTTAGAGAAGAAACATTGGATTTCTGAAGTCGATCGTGTTGAGTTACTTAACAAGGCGACTGAGGTGATCAACTATTGGCAAGAAGAGGGCAAACGTCGCCCAATGGCAGAAGCACAGTCGAAGTTTCCAGAAGTGACGTTTACGGGTAGCGCGTGAGTCTCGACTCTTAGACTCATCCTTAAGCCATCATTTTGTTGGATTGTTTGAACTAAATCAGGTTAGACAGCCCCGATCGTGAGTTCTGAAGATTGGGGCTTGTTTGATCTCGCCTTAGATATTGACTCTCAAGTTAAGGCAAAATATAAGTAATTTGCGACTTTTATAATGATTTAATAATTTCATTACAGTTCTTTAAGTCTCATTTCGTTCTGGAATTTTTTCTAGATCTCTTTAAAGATTGCCATTTATTTAGGTAGGTAGCTTCATGTCTATGACCATTGCCCCCGATCAGGTAGAGCGGATTGTTTGGAATCAACACCAGGACCCCTTTGAGGTGTTGGGTCCACATCCGGTAGAACGGGATGGCAAAACTGTCTGGGTTGTGCGAGCTTATCAACCGACCGCCGATGCCGCTTGGGTAGTTTTGCCCGAACAACGGACAGAGTATCCGATGCAGTCGGTTTATCATCCTCACTTTTTTGAATGCACGATCGAGACCTCTGAACTGACCAACTATCAGCTACGCATCAAAGAAGGAGATCGCGATCGCGTCATCTATGACCCTTACGCGTTTCGATCTCCCTTTTTAACAGATTTTGATGTCCATCTATTCTCTGAAGGCAACCACCACCGGATTTACGAAAAACTGGGTGCCCATGCGGTGCAGGTTGATGATGTGGCTGGAGTTTATTTTGCAGTTTGGGCACCCAATGCTCGTAGCGTCTCTGTAATTGGTGATTTTAACTATTGGGACGGACGCAAGCATCAAATGCGGCGAGGTCAAACTGGAGTGTGGGAACTCTTCATTCCAGAGTTAGGAATTGGCACTCACTACAAATACGAAATTAAAAACCAAGACGGGCATATCTACGAGAAGTCCGATCCGTATGGCTTCCAGCAAGAGCCTCGACCCAAAACAGCCTCGATCGTTACCGACTTAGATTCCTACAAATGGCAAGACCAAGACTGGATAGAGCGTCGTCGCAACACTGAACCTCTGACGCACCCCATCTCAGTTTATGAGGTGCACCTCGGCTCTTGGCTCCATGCGTCTTCTGCTGAACCTGCTCGGCTCCCCAATGGCGATACCGAACCTGTCGTCGTCGTCTCAGAACTCAAGCCTGGAGCGCGGTTTCTTACTTATCGAGAGTTAGCAGAAAAACTGATTCCCTATGTCAAAGAGTTGGGTTTTACGCATATTGAGCTGATGCCGATCGCTGAGCATCCGTTTGATGGCTCTTGGGGGTATCAAGTCGTTGGGCACTACGCCTGCACGTCTCGCTATGGCACTCCTCAAGACTTTATGTACTTTGTGGATCAGTGCCACGCTAATGGCATTGGAGTGATAGTCGATTGGGTGCCGGGGCACTTTCCTAAAGACGGTCATGGTCTTGCCTTCTTTGACGGGACTCATCTTTATGAACATTCTGACCCCCGTCGGGGCGAACACAAAGAGTGGGGCACCCTCGTCTTTAACTATGCCCGTCACGAAGTTCGCAATTATCTGGTTTCTAACGCCCTGTTTTGGTTTGACAAGTATCACATTGATGGAATTCGGGTCGATGCGGTTGCCTCAATGCTCTATCTCGACTATTGCCGCGAACCCGGTGAGTGGGTAACGAATCAATATGGTGGACGAGAAAACATCGAAGCCGCCGATTTCTTGCGGCAGATGAACCATGTTATTTTCAGCTATTTTCCAGGGGTGTTGTCGATCGCTGAAGAGTCTACATCTTGGCCAATGGTCTCATGGCCCACTTATGTCGGTGGCTTGGGCTTCAACCTGAAGTGGAATATGGGCTGGATGCACGATATGCTCGATTACTTCAGTATGGACCCGTGGTTCCGTCAATTTCATCAAAACAATGTTACGTTCAGTATGTGGTATAACCACAGCGAAAATTTCATGTTGGCGCTCTCTCATGATGAAGTCGTGCACGGCAAGAGCAACATCATCGGCAAAATACCGGGGGATGAGTGGCAAAAGTTTGCGAATATGCGCTGCCTTTATGCCTTTATGTTTACCCACCCCGGCAAAAAAACGCTGTTTATGAGCATGGAGTTTGGGCAGTGGAGCGAGTGGAACGTCTGGGGCGATCTGGATTGGCAGCTTTTGCAGTTTGAGCCACACCAGAAGCTCAAGCGCTTTATGGAAGCACTCAACACCACTTATCGCAGTGAACCCGCCCTCTATACTCAAGATTTTGCAGAGCCGGGGTTTGAATGGATTGACTGTAGTGATAATCGTCACAGTGTGGTCGCATTCATCCGTCGAGGGAAAGACCCTGATGAGTTTGTGATCACCGTCTGCAATTTCACGCCTCAGCCTCACAGTCATTATCGAGTTGGTGTCCCAGAAGCCGGATTTTATACAGAGCTTCTAAACAGTGATGCTCGTGAGTATGGCGGCAGCAATATGGGAAACC
>JBBRMC010000592.1:0-3009 GCA_038231055.1 Leptolyngbyales cyanobacterium | reverse complement strand
AGTCAACCCTTAAAGATTTCTGCCATAACTCAGTCCAAAGTTCTTGAGAAACGTACTTTGCTCCACTGAAGTAGGATTTAGACACAAGCATTAAGCAGTGAAAATGAGGGTGAGCCTCTCCATCAACCGATCGAGTCACCTCCATCGATTTGATGAACCCTAGCGCTGGAAACTGCTTTCTCTGGCTCAGACGTGTCCATGCTCTATTCATCTGCCCGATCGTCACATTCAACTCATCAACCGGGCAATTCTTGACGGTTAGGGTGAGAAAAATCCATCGGTCGTTCGGGTAGTCGTTCATGATTTTGGGGACTGCCTGAAAAAATCTAGCTCTCCACATCATTGCCCGTCTCCACTGGCAGACAGGGCAATGCCTGACACGACAAAATCTAGCCTGTCGTAGTCTGATTTTGAGTTCACCACTGTCTTGAGCTTCAAATGCAAAGCCTAAAATCTCGCTACATTGCTTAATCCTGTCAGCGTATCGCTGATAGTTGGACTCAGCATAAAGCAATGAAACAGCCTGAGCATTTGACCTGTGAACGTCCCACGGTTTATCCTGTGGTGAGATATCGCTAAGATAAAAATCGTCTGATTCGTCAGGCAAAATAGCTCCTGTGTGTTTGGTTTCGGTGGTACGAACCAGGGTACGCGGAGCTATTGTTTTATGCAAATGCCTGAAACAATTGTTAGATAAGCGTTAGAAGCACTTTAGAAAATCAAAGATATCCCTTAATAATCAAGATAAGGAGGAAAGAGCCAAAAATAGGCTTTTGAGGACTGCTACCGTAGCAGTTCCAAACCAGACGCTTAATGAGAATATTCTCATTTGCGATTTGCCTACGTTCTGGAACTTGGCGATCGCGAAAATCTCCGTAATTCTCTCTTTCCTCTAAGAGGAAAGGAGAGTTTTGAAGAGGTTCTACTGAGGTTTTGAAAGAGGTTCGCCGCTATGCTTGCGGCTATATAGCCGAAGGAAGACTGGAACGGCTTAGAATTTTGGTCACGCTGGTAGTCACACACGGTCACGATTCTCTCGCTACGTTGTTCTCTCTCCCTTCGCCTACGAGAATGCTCTGTAAGGCATGTGAACCTAGCTGTAAAGAGGTTCGCTACGCCGTTCCGCTTCGCTACACGCCTCTTGACAGCTAGAACCCCATACCTAAGACAAGATTGACAGGTAGGCGAAGGGAGAGAGAAGACTTCATTCCCTTGAGCTAAGAATTACTCGATTTTGCCTTCAGCTTTTGCCTGCTTGATGATTTCCTCAATTGCAACTAATGCCATTGAGGAAACAGAGCGGCGATCGACGGTAGCCAGCTTCTCTAAGTCAGCCTTTACGCTTTCAGGCACATAGACAACGATTCTCGGCAATTTAGCAGGCACAGGGCGAACCGGAGTTAAGGAGGAGTCAAACAAGCCCATATTACTTCTGTGTGAGTGTAGTACACCTACTATGCCCTGAAAGAGTGCCTACGGAGTGCATACCGAGTGCTACCATTTTGATATTGGATGCCAGACCCACTTTTGCAGGGCAAGTCTGGCGCCAACCTCACAACTAGCAAGTGCAAGGTAGATAAATTATGCCGTGGTGGAGTAGAAACCCCATCTGGGATGAAGATTACGATGGAGTGAGCGAGCCAAGCGGTGAAAGCCAGGAATTGACTCGTAATGGTGAAACAGTTGCAGATTCTCTAACTGGAAAATCAGAAGGGGACTGGAATCGAGGGACTCATGGATGGCATAACTGTGACTACACAGATTCTCAACACGCTCAATCATGGGAACACACCGATGTGGACGCACCTGCGATGAGTAGAGAAGAAGCAGATGACCTGATAGACATGGATCGACAATTGAAGGATGGTAACTATGAGCGATGAGAAAAAGCTGACTATTCGACAAATCCATAAGCAAACCGGGCTTTCACCGCTTGCTATTCGTGCCCGATTAGAGCACCTGCAAGATAAGAAAAAAGCACCGGCTGCTTAATCAGACAAACTAAGTAGCCATGAGAATCTCATGGCTACTCATCTACGTTACTTTCAAATCATCGATCGGCACGTCTACCTGGTAGATACCTGTTAACAGCTTTGCAATAGACTGACTCGCTGACTTCTTAGAAACAAGAATCTTTCTAGCCAGTTCTTTAGCCTCCTCTAAACTTGTTAACGAGTTTAGTTCATCAATCTTGTGTTTTAGGTAGTGGATTTCAGAAGCATAGGATTGAATCATCTGAGCTTGGGATTGGATTGTTTCAAGGTCGCTTGGGTCAGAACGGTTATCGTCCTCCTGGTTATCATCGTCCCCACTGGCTAAAGGTGTTTCCACGTTTAGGGTAGGCATAAAGAGCGTTTCCCGGTAGTATTTTGACGCAGCTTGTACCAATTCCTTAATCGGAACGGGAATACGGACGTGAGTAGTGTCGTAGGGTGCTTGGTTTCCACGTCCACCTGTTGAGTAATCCATAAAGAAACCTGTTAACGGCTTTCTTCACTGTAAAGCTGTTAACAGGTAAAGTCAATACCTGTTAACAGGATTGTTGCCGTTCCGTCTTGACGTATCGCTGTACCATCTCTCTCCAACCGAACCAGACATCTACAGCAGAATCAGGCTCAACATTTCCATCATCGTCAAGGTGAATTAAATCCTCTGGTTCCTCTTCACTGATGTACTGCTTAAAAATTCCTCCCACACTCACTGCTCTTGTTTTGTGGAGCTGCTTAGTCAGTTGCTGGAGCCAGGTGGCATCGTGCATCAAGTCAGATTCTTTAACGGTGTATTTCAGGGTTTCTAGGAGAGCGTGAGAGATTGTGTATGTCTTTCCAAACTGTGGTTTGACAGACTTGACGTTAACGATCGGGGTGTAGTCAACCCTTAAAGATTTCTGCCATAACTCAGTCCAAAGTTCTTGAGAAACGTACTTTGCTCCACTGAAGTAGGATTTAGACACAAGCATTAAGCAGTGAAAATGAGGGTGAGCCTCTCCATCAACCGATCGAGTCACCT
>JBBRMC010000591.1:0-3015 GCA_038231055.1 Leptolyngbyales cyanobacterium | reverse complement strand
GCAGGGACGCGGGGGCAGCAATCCGATTTTGCCGATCGCGTTAGAAGGAAAAGACAGCCTCGCGATCGCCATCTTTTTTGTCACGGCAGCGATCGCGGCTCCGTTTTTTGAAGAGATCTTTTTTAGAGGATTTCTTTTGCCTTCGCTGACTCGCTATTTTTCGACTTGGCAAGCTATTCTCCTCAGCAGCTTTCTGTTTGCGGTGGTTCACCTGAGTCTCTCAGAAGTCATTCCCCTGATGACGTTGGGCATCGTTTTGGGATTTGTCTACACCCGCACTCAAAATCTTCTCGCCTCTATGCTGCTGCACAGCCTATGGAATAGCGGCACCCTGTTGAGTCTCTTTATCTTGGGAAACGGAAGTTCGTGAGTTCTTTCCGACCAATGCACTGAATCTTCATGAAATCTATGCTTCTTGTTCATTACGTTCTGTAGGTGGGCACATTGAGGGCGAACTCTAACGACCAAAGGCTAACCCCTATGACAACCGGAACTTCTAATGACGCGAGCAAAAAAGTCGCGGCGGGCGTTTGTGGAATCTTAATCGGTGCACTGGGCATCCACAAATTTATTTTGGGCTACAAGACAGAAGCGCTGATTATGCTGCTAGGCACCCTTTTGACATTTGGTATCGCAGGGTTTGTCTTCGGCATCATTGGCTTTGTTGAAGGCATTATCTATTTGACCAAAAGCGATGACGAATTTATCAGCACCTACATCACGAACAAAAAAGGCTGGTTTTAACCTCTGCTGACGATCGCAGACTCTCAAGATCCTGGTTTTTTGCGCCTGTTCTCAAGCCTTTCACCAGGATTTTTTGGTCTCACTTAACACTACTCAAACGCCTCATGCTGAAACCTAAAAAAATTGCTGCGATCGCCTTCCTTGCTATCTTGGGCGCAGGCTATTTCACTACATTCTCAAATTTAGAGATCAATTTCTTCGTCAGAAACTACCTAATTTTGGTTCCCGTTCAGTTAGGTGCCTTGATCTACCTATTTGGGTGGCGACGCACATCCACTCCGGCGATCGCCGAGACCGAAAAGAATTAAAGTTTTTCGGTCGATCGTACAAAACTTCATCTACCCTCAAGATAAGGAGTCTATGAATTCACCTTGCTTGAGTGTGCGATGCAAACCACGTCAAAAACTGCAATCGATGCCCCCCGTCGAGATCCCATCACCTTAGATGTGAGCGGCATGAAGTGTGCAGGCTGTGTCAAAGCCGTCGAGAATGTCCTCACTCAAGAGCCGGGGGTGACTTCTGCCACGGTAAATCTGGTCACCGAGTTGGCAACCGTTGAGTGTGAAACGGTCGTCGATCCCGCCCATTTAGCCGAAAAACTAACCGAAGCCGGATTTCCGAGTCAGCCTCGCTATCCTGAAGGCGCTCCAGAATCCGCAGGCTTGATCGATCTCGCAGAACGGCGACGATTAGACACCCAACAGCAAACCCGCAGCCTGACGATCGCGATTCTCCTGCTAGTGATCTCGACGATCGGGCACCTCAATCAACTCGCAGGCATTACCATCCCCGGACTCAGCAACATTTGGCTGCACTGCGGGTTAGCGGCGATCGCCCTAGCCGTGCCGGGACGATCCATGATCATTGATGGCTGGCAAGGTTTGCGGCGCAACGCCCCCAACATGAATACCCTCGTAGGGTTGGGCACTGTTACCGCCTTCACTGCCAGTTTGATTGCACTCCTGTTTCCCCAACTCGGCTGGGAGTGCTTCTTTGACGAACCTGTGATGTTGGTCGGTTTCATTCTTCTCGGTCGCACCTTAGAGCAACGAGCAAGAAGTCGGGCTGCGTCGTCTCTTCAGGCGCTTTTAGCCCTTCAACCACAGACCGCCCAACTGGTTAAACAGAACGAGCCAGAATCCCTTAATCCTTCGTCCTTTGTGCCTCATCTTTCGACTGAGATTTCGGTCGATCGTATCCGCGTCGGTGAGTGGTTACAAGTGCTGCCGAGTGAGAAAATTCCTGTCGATGGGGAAGTGGTCGCCGGACAGACCACAATCGACGAATCGATGCTGACCGGTGAGCCTGTCCCGGTGCAGAAGCAACCCGGCGATCGCGTCTCAGCCGGAACGCTCAATCAGTCTGGGGCGATCGCGATTCGAGCTAACCGCATTGGCAAAGACACCACGTTAGCGAGAATCATCAATCTCGTCGAAGATGCCCAGGCACGCAAAGCCCCCATTCAAAAGTTAGCGGACACGATCGCGGGCTACTTTACCTATGGGGTGATGACGATCGCAGCACTCACCTTCCTATTCTGGTATTTCATCGGCACTCACGTTTGGTCAGAGGTTTTGATGGTCGGTCAAGCCTTGGGCAGCGAGCACGCCCTGCATCACCTTGATCCATCAGCCTTCACCCTTCACCCTTCTCCATTATTACTGAGCCTTAAACTGGCGATCGCCGTTCTCGTCATCGCCTGTCCTTGTGCTCTCGGACTCGCCACGCCAACCGCTATTTTAGTGGGATCAGGCATCGGTGCCGAGCGAGGATTGTTGATTCGAGGAGGCGATGTATTAGAGCGAGTTCACGCTTTGACGACGATCGTCTTTGACAAAACTGGGACGCTCACGACCGGATGCCCAATCGTCACCGATTGCCTTTCTTTCAGTCCGCCCGACGAAGAACTCAACCTGTTGCAGCTCGCAGCAACCGTCGAAAGTGGAACCCGTCACCCCCTTGCAAACGCGATCGTTCGGGCTGCCAGTCAACAAAAAATTTCCCTGCTCTCTGCCCAAGATTTTTACACAGAGCCAGGTTTGGGCGTATCGGCAACGGTTTCACTTCATTCACCGCAGTCAGTTTGGCTCGGCACCCTGACCTGGATGGAGCAAAACGCAGTGGTGGTAAGTGAAACGGCACAGGCACAGGCAGAAACCCTGTCACAAGAGGGTAAGACGATCGTGTATGTAGCCGTTGATAAAACGCTGATAGGGCTGATTGCAGTTACTGATACGGTCAGACCGGATGCTCTAGAAACGGTTGGCGCAT
>JBBRMC010000590.1:0-3017 GCA_038231055.1 Leptolyngbyales cyanobacterium | reverse complement strand
GCATGATGAACTTTGCTACGAGAACCGACTAAATAAGCACCGACGATCGTTTTGCCATGACCGGGAGACAGCGCGTGCAATCCGCCCCAAACAAACGCGATCGCTAGCGCAGTTAGAGTTGCAGGCAAACTACGTTCTTCTAGCGTAATCAATCGGGTGAAGGCATCATTAGTTCTGCCGATTAACGCTTGGCTCGGTTGGTTGGCAGGCTGTGTAGAAAATGGCGCAATGGATTGATTAGACGACAGAGACGGATTGAGCGTGAACGAAACTTGACGCTGATTGAGAGGGCTACTCAGCAAATCGGTTGGGTAATCTGTTAGGCGGTTTGTAATGCTAGTAGACTTAGAAACGTTACCCTGAATAGGAACGTCAGCCGATACCGTAATCTCACGCCAGCCTAAACGCTGTGGATAATAGTTATCTTCAAATTCAATTGACTGATGAGTGATGGGGGATGCGATCGTATCTGCAAACCCACAGGTCAGCCGCAATGTCTCTAACCCACCCACTCCGGGCGGAAATTCGACCTTTGAGTCTGTCAGAGAGAGAGCTAGAGGCGTTTTGTTAAGCCGCAGATTCAAATGAGACTTGACCTCACGACACTTATTAGATGGATAATCCATTGTCTCGGTCACATCGGCTTTGTGATTGCGATCGAGATCAAGCTGCCGAATCTCCTGAAACGCTGGAATCTCTGCCATATCTAAAACATAGTCAATGGCAATGCGGTCTTGCTCTAGATGCAACCCTGCATAGTGATTGATCGTGAAGTTACCAAGCGGATGAGCATCTGCAAAGGGCACCCAGCCCAGAAAGACCAACACGATCGCAACGAGCGAGGTCACGCAATTTAGAAAAGTTCTCATAATTAGATTGCGAATTAATTGAGAAGACTGGAGTGGATGCGCTGTGTAGGGTTGACCAGCGATTTAGGCGATGGCGACAGCACCTTGAAACCTCTGATCTTGCTCAGTTCTGCCTTGGTTAAGCCTCCATATCGCTCGTTTGCCTCCAGCGTCATAAAGACATATCGCTCGATCTGATTTTCGGCAATGCGATCCACCACAAACACACCGGGAGAACTGTGAATCAGATAAACGAGATTCGTGCCCGACACAGCGAGGTCAAACTCTAACTGCCACAGATCCTCGATCGTTTGAATCTCGGCAACAATCATCGCGATATCAGCCGGACAATTGAATTTATAAAAACGTCGTTGCATCATGACTCCACTTCAGTAGGGGAAAAGGTAGCTAAAACTTGACGCGCTTCAGCCGCATATTTGTGATGAAACTGTGGATTGAGACGCAGCGCCTCACTAAGTTGCCGAGTCGCAGTCTCGCGATCGTCATTGTGCAGCGCAATTATGCCGTGATGAAATCGCAGGAGCGGATCTTCGGTGCCATAGCGAGTCGCTTGCTGAATTGCCTGTTGCGCGGTCTGCCATTGCCCATTGGCGGCGGCTGCCCACGCTAAGGTGTCTTCTGCATAGATATCATCCCGAATGGCAACTTCACGTTGAGCAATCTCTAGCGCTTCGGGCAGATGAACCCCATGCTCAATGTAGTAAACGGCTAGGGCACGATCGTAGATGCCTTTAACCTGGCTGAGACGCGCCACCACTTCGATCAAGTCTTGGGTTGCGGCGGCTCCCGGTAAGTCTCCGAGAGCCTGCTGTGCGTCTGCTTTATATCCCAGGGTTTCGACAAGCGGCACCCACTCGATACCTTGATTGGCGGCTTCTAGCGAGGCTCGCCAGCGATGTTGAGCCGCATAGAGTCGAGCCAACCCCGTAAACGCCGCGACATCGTGAGGAAAGAGCGCGATCGCTTCTCGATATCGTTGCTCCGATCGAGGGAAATCGCCTGCTAAAAACGCCAAATCTCCTGCTCTCACATGGAACCAGGCACGGGTCTCAGCAGGGTTGGTATAGAACTCATCCATTTGCTGCATGGCGGAGTCCATCCGTTGACGTGCTGCTGACAAGTGGCTGGTTAATTCCAAATATCGAGCTAGCACTGCCTCATGACCTGAGTTGTCATCCGATTCACCCAACGTTTGTAGGAATTGATGAGCCGATTCATAATCGCCCAACTCCATCTGGATTGAGGCTTTGAGGGACGCGAGACTTTCATCACTCGCAGCCAACGTTTGAGCCTCTGTGACAACCTGCAACGCCTCTTGAAAGCGGTGCTGGGAGAGCAATGTTGAGGCTAACAGCATCGAAGCTCCGCCGTTTTGACGCGGTTGCAGCGCTAACGATCGTCGGGCTGCTTGTTCGGCACGGAGCAAATCTTCAACATCTGCCCGTTCTCGAAAGCGTTTGAGATAGTGATCAGCCAACAATCGCAATAACAGAAATGAATCAGGAGACTGACGCACCTGCTGCTCATAGTTGTGAATGATTCCATCACGCTCTAGATAATCAGGAAACACTAAATCCGATTGCATCTGAGCATCAGCAAATAACTCTTTTCCGAAGCTCAATGCCAATGTGGACGGGTGCCCTAGCAGAAACACTAAGAGACTGACTAGCACCCAAAACAGCCCCAACGATCGTTTAGTCATAGCCCTTAGAACGTGGATTCAATAAGATCGGTCATTGCCTAGTTACTTCGCCCCCTAAATCCCCCGTTCTGGGGGACTTTGAGCTCAAGAAATTCTTTCTAGAATTCAAGACAGCTTCGAGGTTCCAAGTCCCTCAAACTTGGGGGATTTAGGGGGCTGAAGCCGATGGAAACGAAGCGAAAAGCAACTGCGAGAATTGCAGTTTAATAAATCCTAATTCCTTAAAGCGGATTACCTAAATAAGGGAACGTGGGCAGGAAGTTGGCATTATTTGCGCCTACGTTGTCGCTGGTCAACGCGGGAATGGCACCCTCTTTAATGCCTGTCACCGCATCACCAAACACAACGGATGCTGTCACATCAATCACGTCATCTTTCGGTCGTCTGCCGCCAAAGTTTTGCCCTAACTGAGCGCCAAAATAGCTCCCCGTCGGTTTAGACAAGTC
>JBBRMC010000589.1:0-3031 GCA_038231055.1 Leptolyngbyales cyanobacterium | reverse complement strand
TAAACACAATGGCGTAGCTCCGGGAGACGTGATCCAGAAATATGGGGCTGACACCGCTCGGATGTTCATTTTGTTTAAAGCGCCACCCGAAAAAGATTTGGAGTGGGAAGACGCAGACGTTGAAGGACAGTTTAGATTCTTAAACCGTGTCTGGCGGTTAGTCACAGAATTCGCTCTAGGGTCGCGAGCTAAGAATCAGGGGTCATTGAGTAAGCCTGAGAAGGAACTGCGTCGATCGATTCACATTGCGATTAAAGAAGTCACCGAAGATTTGCAGGGTGATTACCAGTTCAACACTGCCGTCTCAGAAATGATGAAGCTGAGTAACGCATTGAGCGATTCGACCCTGAGAGAGTCTCCCATTTACGCAGAAGGAATCGAGACGTTGCTGCGGCTGCTAGCTCCTTTTGCGCCTCACATTGCTGAGGAGTTATGGCATCGGTTAGGACACACCGATTCGATCCATGTGCAACCGTTCCCGATTCTGGACTCTTCTGCTTTAGTCGCGGATGAACTCACGATCGTGATTCAAGTGATGGGCAAAACGCGAGGAACGATTCAGGTTCCGGCACAGGCAGATAAGGATACGATCGAGCAAGCAGCCCGTGAATCAGAGGCAGCTCGTCGGCACCTAGATGGCAAAGCGATCAAAAAAGTCATTGTCGTGCCCGGAAAACTGGTGAACTTTGTCGTCGGTTAATCCATTCCTCAGTTGTGATTTAAATCACAGAAACATCTGGAATAGATCGCATAGCCAGCACGGTTCCGGTAGTAACCTTAAAGGGTGAGAAGGCAACTTGTTTGCTCGAATTTAACCCATTGACCGCGCTCCGGTTCAGCCAGTATGACCCCAGCCTCTCCTTTGCTAGTTGCTCAGATTACTGACCTTCATTTGTTTGCAGATTCTCACCAAGAATTATTGGGAATGCCAACCACAGAATCGTTTCAGGCGTTGCTTGAGCAATTGTCGCGGCTTTCTCCTCAGCCCGATCTGTTGCTGTTGACTGGAGATTTGTCTCAAGATGGCACTCCTCAATCCTACGATCGCTTACAAGCCCTGCTTGCTCCGCTAGGAATTCCGGTCTATTGGCTACCAGGCAATCACGATGCTAAGCAAGAAGACATGGAGCGATCGTTAACTCACCCACTTTTCTTTGCAGATAAATCGTTTCAAGCAGAAGGATGGCAGTTCATTCTACTTGATTCTCAAGAGTCAGGCTGTGTGCATGGATCACTTTCTGAGAGCAGTCTCGACCAATTAGATCGAGAACTCACTCGCTGTTCACAGCAGCCGACGATCGTTGCGTTGCACCATCCTCCTTTTCAAATGCACTCTGATTGGTTAGACACCAGCATTTTGCAAAATCCTGAAGAGTTGTTTGAGGTGCTCGATCGCCATTCTCAAGTGAAGCTTGTTTTGTTTGGTCACGTCCATCAAGAGGTTCATCGCCAAAGAGGTGACGTGACTTATTTAGGAACGCCTTCAACCTGCATTCAATTTGAGCCGAGAAGCTGCACGTTTTCGATCGACTCCCAAAAGCCGGGATTTCGGCTCCTCAATCTTTACCCTAACGGGGTTTGGGACACGCAAGTCAAACGGATTTCTTATTCCCATCAGCTTGATTTAGCAGCAATGGGCTATTAGTGAAATCGGGGATGTAAAAGGGATTGCACAGGTTCACCTTGTTTGAGGTGTTGCTCCACAATCGTCTCAACATTTTCAGGTTTGACCCGACAATACCAAATCTCATCGGGCAACACTCGCACCGTTGCCCCCAGATTGCACTGAGCTTGACATTCGCTACCGACGATCGTCACCCCAAGAACCGGACACGCCAAAAACTGAGCCAGCACCTCGGCTGATCCCTGGGCGAGACAGCTTCGATGCTGACAAACTAAAACCTCTCTAGGGCTATTTTCCAAATCCTTTGCCGCGACTGACCGAAGGGACGGTGAGACAGTTCTCGACCTGCGATCGTAGCGCCTCGTGATCCAAACCTTGTCCAATTAGAACCAGTTGATTTTTAGGCGTGCCTACCCACTGATCGTCATCTAGTGAGAATCGCTTACCGCTTAGGTGAAAGATATGGCGCTTCGGGCTTTCGTCAAACCAGAGAATGCCTTTGGCACGAAACACATTGGTCGGCAACTGATTGTCTAGAAAGTGTTGGAACTTGCGAATGTTAAACGGACGATCGCTGGCAAACGAGACCGATGTAAAGCCATCATTTTCTAAGTGATCGGAGTGGTGATGATGGTGTTCATGATCGTGGTCGTGTTCACGTTTGCCGTGGTCGTGATCGCAATCAGAATGATCGGCGTGAGCGTTGTGATCAGGGTGGTCATGCTCTTTCGCGTCATCGGCAAAGTATTTGTCTGACTCAAACAATCCCACACTTAAGAGGGCTGCGAGAGGGGCTTGACCTTTCACTGTTCGCAAGATTCTTGCCCCTTCTTTAATGTCCCGAATTCGCACTTCGAGAGCATCAAGATTTGCTTCATCAACTAAATCGGCTTTGTTGAGAAGAATAATATCTCCATAAGCAATCTGACTATAAGCCGCTTCGCTGTTAAACAAATCGAGGCTAAAGTTTTCAGAATCCACCACGGTGATAATCGAGTCGAGTCGAGTCATGTCACGCAGTTCGGTGCCCAAAAACGTCATCGCGACGGGTAACGGATCAGCTAATCCAGTGGTCTCGACGACAAGATAATCGATCGAGTCTTTCCGCTCTAACACTTTATAAACGGCTTCTACCAAGTCATTATTAATCGTGCAGCAGATACAGCCGTTGCTGAGTTCGACCATGTTGTCGTCATCAGTTTTGATAATGAGTTCGTTATCGATGCCAATTTCGCCAAACTCATTGACCAACACGGCAGTCTTCAACCCCTGCTGATTGGTCAGAATGTGGTTTAAGAGCGTGGTTTTGCCGCTACCCAAAAAGCCTGTAATGATGGTAACGGGAAGCCCATGTTTAGGGACATCCATTGCTGATGCGGAAGAGGTGGCTGCTGTTTGCATAACGCG
>JBBRMC010000588.1:0-3033 GCA_038231055.1 Leptolyngbyales cyanobacterium | reverse complement strand
GGCTTATGGATGCGTTGACTGGGGCTGCGATCGCTAAGTTAGCCTTTGATAAATTTATCAAGCCTAAAGTCGCCAAACTGTTTTGAGGCAATCAATCAGTTCTTTTTGACGACGATCGATAATTGTTGATGTCCACTCTTGATTAAGTAATACTTGAGTCGTCAAAGCAAACGGAGAAACACCTGATTTGGTAGTGAAATACTTTTCCTTCTTTTTACCAAACTCATAATTCTGAGCCTCGCCATTTTTAGCACGAGAGAGCAGGACTAAGTTACCTAAGCGATGAACATATTGTTGACGCTTCTCTTCAGTAGGAAACCACGTTATCCACTCACTTTCACTTGATGGCTTCTGCGGTAACACATGCTCAACTGTGATGACAGAGTGGTCATAGGCAACTCCACTCGCAGAAAGTGCAGCATCTAATCGAAGCAGAACATACAAGCGGATTTTTTGAACCAAGTACAGATCGCCATCCAGATTTTGCAGAATGCTGCGTTGTTCTTCAGAGGTCAATTGAAGCGGTGAATTTACTTGAAATAAATCCTCTTCTGTTTCGATCGCGTTTAACAGGTTGCTGAATCGCTCAATCCGTTGGTTGACATTTGAGCGTTGAATCATCAGACCCGCTGCAAGTCGCTCCAAATCTGAGAAGAAGCGGACTAGTAAATCAGGTTCATTGAGATGATTTGATAGAAAGAGAATTGCAGGTGGTACCCAATCAGAACTATCAATCAATCTCAACCACTTAAACAATCCATTGACTTCCTCCGCACGTTTATCGCTTTCATAGGTTGAGGTGCGAATATCATGAAAGGCATCTGCTAGTGGACAAAGCACCTTATCTATGAACCCTTGAGGGTGATTAGTCGGCTTTATATAGTCACGAAACTCTTTGATAACGCTCCCAGCAAGTTTTGTTTTACGGTGAATCATGCGAATATGTGAGAACAGGTCTTTAAACTGTTCTCTACCTAGTTTCTCTTCTGTATCTTCCCACTGAGACGTGTATAGCTCTTGTTGCGGTTCAGAAATTTGTCCGATGATATCAGCCTTGAGAATGTCAGTAGGCGAAAGGTCAAGTCCTCTATCGTTCATGACCGAGAATATTCGATATGCAGAATCAGAATCAGGTGTGGTGACAACAACTAAAAGACATCTTGTTGCAATGAATTGCCCCAAGCGGATAAGCTGTGGTTCTGAGATTTTTTCAAGCTTAGATAGCAATTTGTTCGCATTATCTTTGATGTTACGTTGGCTATCAGAAAGTCCGTTAGAACTCAGAGTTTTGAGTTTGTTGATGCCATTCTCGTCTTGGATGTAGTCTCTAAAAAACTTTATATCTCGATCGCGCAAGGTTAGCCGATACTGTTTCTCTATTCCAGCAAATAAGTCCTCTGGCTGAAACAGACGGAGTGTTATGCCACATGCAAAGTCAGGAGGTACTAATGTTCGTAGTACTGATAGAAGGATTGTTATGGTTGTAAGGCGCTGCTGACCATCCACAACGTCAGCATCACGATTGTTTCCCTTGATTAGCACAATGCTGCCAAGAAAATAGGGATTAATCTGGTCAATTTTTTCGCTACTGTCCCCCAGCGCTGTGATGAGATCATCTAGTAATTCTTCAGATTGCTCACTCGTCCAAGCGTAGGGGCGTTGATAGCCTGGAATTTTGAAGGTGAATTCATCACTAAAAACTTTATAGAGAGGATACTCAGCAGCTTTGATAGACATCCGTATAAATCTCCTAAGAGAAGCATTATTAATTACGTTTCTGTAGCTTATGGTGGCTCATTTTCACTTGAATGTCACAGTTTCTGAGAAGCACGGTCATTTGAATCCTCAACTAATCCACCGATCGCATGTTCCTCCAGCGTATCGGCGGTCGCTATCGCTTCATCCACAAACTCTTGCAAGACCACTTTGCAGAGATGAGGGAGGTCTCCAACTCACTTCGCGAAGAGAGATGAGGAATTAGACTGAGGAAGTCAGACGTTATCAAAAAGCACAATGGACGTTAGCGAAAAAAGTCAACACCCCTCAGCATCCTTAGATGAACCTTTGAGAGCGATCGCTTACAGCATGGATGCCCTCATTCCAGGGCTGTACATCTGGCTAGGTGCATTCAAGCTTCGCATCGGTGGCAGCCTCCCAGAAGAAAACTACCCTGGAACCCTTCACAGCTTTGCTGGCATTTCCCTTGTCTTACCAGGCTACCGAATCTACACAACCTATCACGGTAGCTATGACCCTCGATAAGCACAAAATCGATGGAGTGCCCCAAATTACCACCAGAGTTTTGCCAAGCAAAGAATTCGACGCACTGCTGACACAAGCTGGATACAGCAAAATCGGTTCTGCTCCCGCCCAAGGGAATCGCGTCAAAAGCTGGTGGACTCATTCCACATTTGCCAGAGTTGAAGCGATCTATAGCCCAGACGAAACTCTAGCGATCACCGCTTACCATGTCATCTAACAGACCAAGCTTTTGCAAGACCACTTTGCAGGAATGAGGAAATCAGGGGTGTAGGGTAGAGACAGGGAAAAGGTTCATGACGTAACCTTCTATTAGCCTCAATAATAAAGAGAAATAACCTCTTCTAAAACTGGTGAACGGTGAGCGCTTCAACAATCATCGCTTTGAAATTCGTTAAGACAAATAATTGCGCGTGTGGTAACTATATAGAGGCTTAAGTAGACGACTTCACTTTCTCTTACATGACGAATTCTTCTGAGCAAGATAGTCCGCCCCCAAGCCCTCGCAGACGACGATCGCTAGTCTCCCGCATTGCCGTCCCATTAGGAATTGCGTCAGTGGTGGGCATTGGGGCAGGAGTTTGGTTTGCCAACCGATTTGTCAATGAGCAGTTAGCGCCTTTAGTGCAAACTAATCTGACGCAGTTGCTCGATCGTCCGGTTGAGTTGGGCAAGGTTGAGCGCTATTCAATCATTAGTCTACGGTTTGTCAAAAGTGGCATTCCGTCAACGGCAACTGATCCCGATCGGGCTTCGGTCGAGGCAGTTGAGGTC
>JBBRMC010000587.1:0-3040 GCA_038231055.1 Leptolyngbyales cyanobacterium | reverse complement strand
ATCATCATCTCTAAGAACAACTCGTAGCCTTCGCTCTTATATTCGATCAGCGGATCTTTTTGTCCGTAGCCCCGCAGACCGACCGACTCACGCAGCGCATCCATTTGCTGAAGGTGTTCTCTCCAAAGCGTGTCGATGCGGTTGAGAATGAAGAAACGCTCGGCTTGACGCATTAAACCAGGTTGGAGTTGATCGACCTCAGCTTCCTTTAAGTCGTAGGCGATGCGCGCCTGTTCATGCAGGAAGGTTTTGATTTCTCCGATCGTCATGTCTTCTAGCTGATTTGGCTCCAGATCAGACAGCAGATAGACAAACTCTTTGACCTTGCCCACCAACTTATCGAGTTCCCATTCTTCGGGTGGCAGATCGACGTTGATGTAAGCACTCACGATGTCATCCATCGTTTGCTCAGCATACTTAACGACCTGCTCTTTGAGGTCTTGCCCCTCTAGCACTCGGCGACGCTCAGCATAGATCGCACGACGCTGATTGTTCATCACTTCGTCATACTCAAACACCTGCTTCCGAATGTCGTAGTAGTAAGTCTCGACTTTCTTTTGAGCACCTTCGAGCGATCGGGTCAGCATCCCCGACTCGATCGGCATATCTTCTTCGACGCGGAAGGCATTCATCAAGCCTGCGACCCGATCGCCACCAAAAATCCGCAGCAGGTTATCTTGCAAGCTGAGAAAGAATTTAGTCGAGCCGGGGTCACCTTGCCGACCTGCGCGCCCGCGTAGTTGATTATCGATGCGGCGAGACTCGTGGCGCTCAGTGCCGATGACGTGTAATCCGCCCAGGCTAACCACTTCCTCATGCTCGCGCTCGGTAAACTCATCGTATTCTTGCCGAATCAGCCGATAGACTTCTCGCAGTTGTTGAATCACCGGATCGCTCGTTGGCGCTTTTTCTGCCGCCGTTGCAATCTTGTCTTCTGCCTCTAGTTCGGGAAGGCTGCGTTCACCGTATTGTCTGACGGCTGTAGAGACGGCATCTTTGAGCAATTGCTCAGTTTCGCGAGACAAATCGGTGGGATAGATGTCAGATTTGACCTTCCAAGTCTTGATCTTTTGACCCGCGCCAAATCCCTGTCCGCCTCCGCGTGCGTCGCTAAAGCCTCTGCCGCCGCCGAACTGATCTTCGTCTTCGGGCTGCACGATTTTGGGCATGAAATATTCGCGGATTTTCAGACGTGCCATATAGTCGGAGTTACCTCCGAGAATGATGTCAGTTCCGCGCCCTGCCATATTTGTGGCGATCGTGACTTTGCCTTTCCGTCCCGCTTGAGCAATAATCTCAGACTCTCGCTCAACGTTCTCAGGTTTTGCGTTCAGCAAATTGTGAGGAACACCCTGATTTGCTAGTAAGCCTGAAAGTAATTCTGACTTCTCAACGCTGGTGGTGCCGACCAAAACCGGACGACCATCGCGGTGCATCTCAGCGCACTCTTCAGCGATCGCGTTCCATTTAGCGTCTTCAGTCTTGTAAACGACATCCGAGACATCCCTCCGCTTAGTGGTGCGGTTAGTCGGAATGATCGTGACTTCTAGCTTGTAAATCTTCTCAAATTCAGCTTCTTCAGTCTTGGCAGTTCCCGTCATCCCCGCCAGTTTGGGATAGAGCAGGAAGAAGTTTTGGTAGGTAATGGTCGCCAGAGTTTGCGTCTCGTTTTGAATCTCGACACGCTCTTTAGCTTCGATCGCTTGGTGCAGTCCATCACTCCAGCGACGACCGGGCATAACCCGTCCGGTAAACTCATCGACAATCACCACTTCTTCGTTGCGAACAATGTAGTTTACGTCTTTGACAAATAGCTCTTTGCCTTTGATCGCGTTAAAGACGTAGTGCGCCCAAGGGTCTTGTGGGTCAAAGAGATCCGTGACTTCCAGCAGATTTTCGGCTTCGATAAAGCCTTCATCGGTCAGCAGAATGTTGCGCTGCTTTTCGTCTACCTCGTAGTGCTCATCGGGCTTGAGCGCACTGGCAATCATCGAAGCTTTCAAATATTTTTCAGTCGGTCGCTCAACCTGACCTGAAATAATTAACGGAGTTCGAGCTTCGTCAATCAGCACCGAGTCTACTTCGTCAATCACACAATAGTTAAACGGACGCTGCACGACCTCTTCCATAGAAGTAGCCATGTTGTCGCGCAGATAGTCAAACCCTAGCTCACTGTTAGTGGCGTAGGTGATGTCACAGGCGTAGTTTTTTTGACGCTCATTAGGACTCATGTTTTGCTGAATCAGCCCGACACTCAAGCCCAAAAAGCGGTGGACTTGACCCATCCATTCAGCATCGCGTCGTGCCAGATAATCGTTAACTGTGACGACGTGAACCCCTTTGCCTGACAGCGCATTCAGATAAGCTGGCAGGGTCGAAACAAGCGTTTTGCCCTCTCCCGTTTTCATCTCGGCGATTTGCCCGTTGTTGAGCACCATGCCACCCAAAAGCTGCACATCAAAGTGACGCATTCCTAAGACGCGGCGACTCGCCTCTCGCACTACGGCAAACGCTTCGGGCAGCAAATCATCGAGAATTTGCTTTTGCTCGTTGTCGTTTTTTGCCTTAGCAAGCCGTTGCCTAAATTCTGTGGTTTTTGCGGTCAACGCCTCATCTGAGAGTGCTTGAGTTTCATCTTCTAAGAGTTTGATCTCAGTGATGTAGGGTTGATATTTTTTGAGCTTTCGTGCGTTGGGGTCGCCCAGCAGGGTTTTAAGCATATCAGGAGGGATAAGACGTTTTTGAATCTTTTGGGAGTTTTAGCTGTTTGAGCGAGCATCAAGCCCCTGCAAAACCAGCGAATTCAGTGTGTATCAATCCTATCACTCTGAGAGAAAGGGTGAAGGGTGAGGAGTGAAGAGGAAAACCGTACTTTCGATCGTAGAAACAATCTACATCTTCTGCTCTGATTTGCAACGTTTCTTGTCACCTTTTCTAAGGAGAATTTTCCCACTGAGATGTCAGGCTGCGGAAGTTAAATTGGTTTGCGCCCGGATGACAGGTGACACAACTCGACAGACTTAACTTACGGGGTAACTCT
>JBBRMC010000586.1:0-3044 GCA_038231055.1 Leptolyngbyales cyanobacterium | reverse complement strand
TATGGCTTACGAGTTGCGGCTGACTCGATCGCAGTTAGACGACATTCTCGAAGCGCGGCAGCTATTAGAACAAGTCCGGCAATCACTGGATGAAGTGCTCACGATCGCCCTTTCAAAAGGCATTTCTAAATCGGATATTGAACAAGTGTTGCTCGTCGGCGGCAGTTGTTTAATTCCATCGGTGCAGCAGCTTATCGGGTCTTATTTTGGGCGGCAGCGCGTCAAACTCGATAAACCGTTTGAAGCGGTCTGTCATGGTGCGTTGGCGGTGGGTCAACTAACGATCGAGGATTCTCTACGCCACAGCTACGCCATTCGCCTCTGGGAACCTTACACTCGATCGTATGCTTATTTCCCACTATTTGAGCAGGGCGATCGCTATCCCTGTCAGCGATCTGAACCCCTGATTTTGCAGGCTGCGATCGAGGGACAAACCGACCTTCGCGTTGATATTGGAGAGGTTGCGGTTATTGCTCAGTCAGAAGTGCAATACGACGAGCAGGGCAGAATGACGAGTTTGCCAATGCGTCAACAAGAGACCTATCGATCACTAGAACGCCACCAGGATCAGGTGTGTATTGCTCACCTCAATCCGCCGGGACGGGTGGGCATCGATCGGATCTCAGTCCAGTTTGAAGTCACCGAGCAGCGAGTGCTGATTGCTACCATTCGAGATTTGCTGACGCAGCAGGTTTTAGTTGAGCGAGGCGCGATCGCCCATCTATAGCTATCGCTGAACTGAGGATTGTTGGCGGTACTACGAGTGCTTGCGCTGCTCGCAAGGGAATTGTTATAAACTGAGCAATTGCTGTAGAAAATTCTTGATGCCACCCCTAACAACCCCCAAGATTCAAACTCGATGGCAGATTCCTGTTGTACTGGCTGTAACTGTCTTTATTAATTATTTAGATCGAAACAACCTAGCCTTAGCAATCCCTCGGCTTGCTCAAGATTTTAACTGGAGCGATCGCGAAGTCGGTTCAAAGGGTGAATTGTTGTTAGCCGCCTTCTATGTATCCTATGCGTTGTCTAACGTGCTGCTCAGTCCTGTTGCAGAGCGGCTTGGTTCAAAACGAAGTATCATGCTAGCGATCGCAGCCTTCTCCCTCGTGACAATTTTAAGTGCGCCATTAGGATATTCCTTCCCATTGTTGATTGTTTTGCGCCTCCTTTTAGGACTGGGAGAAGGAGTGCATATTCCGATGGCGAGTGCGATCACCAGTCGCTGGTTTTTGCCTGGTGAGCGATCGCGCGCTAATACCATTTGGGGAAGCGGTATCCTAATGTCTACAGCGATCGCGCCGCTCATCATTGTTCCGTTGATTCAGTTTTGGGGCTGGCGATCGACCTTTGCAGGGTTGGGCGTTGGTGGAATGCTGCTGTCACTCCCATTGGTTTATTGGCTGGTGCAAGATGCTCCGCCTCACCACGAGCGGCAAGATTCTACACTAACAACTTACGCCCAGCCGGGGAAAAAGTCTCTCGTCGCTTATCGTCGGGATTATCGGTTCTGGCTGCTAGTTGTGGGCGGGAGCCTCAATGCTTTTTGTGCGTTTGGGTTGCTGAATTGGCTGCCCACCTACTTTAATCGTGCAAAGGGGATCGATTTTGAACAATTGGGCTGGCCCCTTGCCCTAGTTTTTGCTGCCGGAATCGTGGGCATTGCCCTGATGGCTTATTTAGGAGACAAGCTGCAACAGAGAACGCAACTCGCCGGGATTGGATTTTTACTGGCGGGTGGAATGGTCTACCTTGCCTCTACGACAACACAGGTAGAACTTTTGGTGCTATTTTTCGCGATCGCGGTCTTCTGTCAGAGTGCCTATGGTGCTCAAGAATATGCCCTCGTTCAACGCATTTTGCCCGCTGAACGGGTTGGTGCAGGAACTGGGCTTTATAACGGGTTAGCCGTTTTGTTAGGAGGAGTTGGTGGCTCCTTGATTCCAGGGTCAATTGTCGCCATGACGGGCAGTTTTGATGCAGGTATCCTCAGCATTGTCGTCGGCGCATGGTTGGCATCCAGTGTGATGTTTGTACTATCGCGGCTAATCCGCTATTGATAAAGACAAGATGCGTGAACCAATGGTGAAGCCCAAAATATGAATCGTCTTGGTTTCTACGACTTGAAATCCTAGAGATTCATAGAGCTTCTGTGCCCTCCCATTCCTGACATCAACACTGATAAAAAGCAAGTTTGGGCTGGTTGAAGCGGCTTTGGCTAAGGCAATGCAGTGTGTAAGCAACTGGCGACCAATTCCCTGGTTGCGATGCTCAGCAGCTACGGCAAGATTGCTTAGATAAAACGCTCTCGTTGGAAGATTATGTTGCAAAACACGCCTGAGAATGATGCGTTGTACTACCTTTAACCAGAGTCTCTGATTGAAGTTGAAAATCTCGCAATAATCAGCCTGGTTGTTAAGGCAGACAGCCGGAATCAGAAGTGCAATTCCGACAACTTGATGGTTTGATTCTGCAATGCGAATGTATTGGTGACTAAAACGATTGTGTGATCGCTGGACTAAATCAGTAAGACACGTAATGGCACGGGAACCAAACATGAAGGTAAATAGGTCTGGTGCAGACTCATAAATTAAACCTGCAACATCCCTTAAATTATGATGAGCCAATGACATCGGTGAATAGCAGACATTCTCACTTTCTTGAACCATTACGGAATTCCTAAAACTCCCTCACCGCGGGTTTCATTCGAGCGTTTGCCAACATCGCACTTAACTGTGCCCATCAAATGGACTCCTGCTCGTGCTTGAAACGCTAACTCTCCATCATGATAGAGAAAAATGATCGCTGCCTTTGGGGTTTTTAGAGATTTGCATTACTTGTCTAAGTAGCTGGGTGAAATTAAATAGAAGACCCTCCTCGCGAAGCGGGGCGAAGACCTCGCCAGCCCTTGTATCTTAAGACTAGAGAGATAGACCGCCCGCCCTTGGATGCTCGACATCGTGGAGAAGCTAGGGTCATCTCTCTAATTAACCCGGTCAAACTCGAATCATCGGTTGGGACACTTGATCCCGAATGACGCAAGG
>JBBRMC010000585.1:0-3048 GCA_038231055.1 Leptolyngbyales cyanobacterium | reverse complement strand
GGTGACAACTCGGCAACGGTGCGGGTTGATAAGACAACAACTTGATTATCAAAAATTCCGAATGCCGACTCGAAGGTGGTTTTCCAGTTCATTTCGAGCAGTTTTCTCATCAACTGCGGCTCATTTTTAGCGGGCAATGAGAGAACGGTTGCCCACGCTGTAAACGTATCATCATCCGTTGTGCCCGTAAGCTGCACAAACACTTCGACACTGCCATACTTAAACTTCCAGACATTTCCACCATCATTGTGGCTAACCATCGCACTATTGGTTTGGTCAAGGCTGTTAATGACCGTTTCAATCACCTCATTGATGTTGATGCCATTTGCACCACCTACCAGATTTTCACCCGCCAATGCAGATGGTGAGGTTGTTTCAGGGTTTGACGAATAGTTCACCATAAGTACGTTTGTTTTAGCGTTGTTGCACGATCGGGGTTGAGTCTACCTTATCGTTGTTTCCTGCGATCGTTTCTGTGCGTTCTACATTTCTTTATTTTTATCTTTGTCAGTTGATTTTGCGTAAGCAATCTACCCGATGATAGAAAGCTGAGCGGGGTTAATGACCCTCCTGACAGATGAAGCAGTCGATAGAATTGCGTAATAGTTTTGGTGTCGTAAACAATACGCTTTCGACGCTATTTAATACAGGAGTTTTCTTATGCCAATCGCCATTCGAGATGACGTAGTTTATATCATGTTGAAAAAAATTCATGACAGCGATCGCGTTCCCGGTCCTGATCCGGTGAATTTTACAGATACCGATTTTGCAGGTCTTGAGATGTCAATTGCAGATGTTTTGGGGCACTTAGACTATCTCAATCAACGGCAATATATTAACGCTGAATTTTCGGGCAATGCTTATGCAAATCAAGACGATGTTCCCAATCTGGTAGACGGAAAAGAATTTGGTTTGAGAGTTGCTAATACTTACGGCGCGCCGGATGGTCCGTTGCCTCACCTAATTGAGTTCAAAAAGGCAGAACTGACCCCAAAAGGCGAAAAAATGCTGGAGGAAATGGAGGCGAATCCTCCCAAAAATATGAATCAGGGTGCGGCAGTCCCGGTTTACAGCAAAGATATGCCGTTCTTAGAAAAGGTGATGCTCAAAACAGGATTGCGAGAGCATTATGACGCGAGAGACATCACCGAAGTGGTGTTTCGCACGATGCGCGACATGATGACTAACGAAGCGGTCGAGCATGTCGCTGAAGAACTCCACGAACCGATGGAAGAAGGCAACACCGACAAAACGCTGTATGCCGCAACTCCGCTTGCCACCGAAATCGCAGACCTGTGGGAAGACACGAATCCGATCGTCCATTTTCTCAGCCGCGTTCGTCCCCCGCTCAAAATCAAATCCAGCACATTTTTGTTCCGCATTAAACAAGAAGCGGGTTTAGCGGTCACGATTCCGCCAGAGTCGGCGGTCGAAGCAGTCTTCTCAGCCACAAAAGATGAGTTGTCTGACGATCGCATCAAAGAAGTCGCAAATTTTCTACCCGACGAAATTCGGGCAATCTGGGAAAAAGCATAGACATCCCCACTCGTAGAGACGTTCCGGGGGAACGTCTCCCGACGGCATCGGGTAGACCAACCCCCTACCGCCTTCGTGAATTTTTATTCGCATCGTGATGTGAAACGTCAAGTTTCGGCACGATCGGGCAACCCAACCGCTGGTTACATTCCCCCGAAACGTCTCTACATTAATTCTTGGCGCAATCGATAAATAATGGTGTTGGGTTCAACCTGATTGAGAATCTCTTGAATCACCGTACTGGCACCTTGCGAACCCCACGTACAGCCTTGTTCTAAATAAACTTGCGCCGCCCGACCGACTGAATACGACCCATAGCCTGCGATTCCAGCTTGCACGATCGAGACCCCTGCCAAGGCTGAGAATCCGGCTGAGGTATCTGTGCTGGTGGCGATCGCCGTTGCGCTTTTGCCAACTCCTAGCAGAATGCCGCTACCGATTTCGCTCAACAGCAGACTGCCAGAGCTAATGAGAATGGTCTTTAATAATTTGCCTGCTTCATAGCGCGTCATTGGCAGTCCATACAACTCAGCTAACGCGCGGATCATCGCTAAATCTGAAAGGGTGCCACCAATTAAATCGAGAATGGCGATCGGGTTCAACCCAACTGCTAGCGCTTTATAGCGAGTGAACTTCCAAATTAATGTCTCTGCATCGGCGTTGCGAGTTTCAACGATCGTTTCTGCCATACGAGTCTCAGCATTCTTCGCCTGAGAGAGCGCATTGAGTGCCAGTAGCGATCGACCTTCTCGATTCAGAATCGTGAGAATCTTGTATTTCAATTCGTCAATTTGCGGTAGTGGCGTTTCCCATTCGTGCGTCACCCGTCCATCTGCCCACTCAACCCGCATTTGCATCGGGGCTGGCTCTGCGGCAACCATGACAATTTCATCAGCAGTCAGTAATTGCTGAAGTTGTGCCCCGCTTCCGGTTCGGGCACCTAATCGCTGCAAGCTTTCATAGATCGCATGGCGACTCTGATCAGGATATAAATCAATCTTGTTAAACACCAAGATCAATGGCTTTTGCGCCTGTCGCAAGTCACAAAGCGCTTTGTATTCGGTGCGGGTGATGTCTCCGGCAACGATAAACAGAATCAAGTCTGCCTGTTCTGCCACGTCTCGCGCCATTTCAGCGCGGGTTTGTCCATCAACCTCATCGAGTCCGGGGGTGTCGATCAGTTCGATTTGCACCTTGGCACCTTGAGGCACGATCGCCCGTTCTGGTGGCACAATTCCTCCCGTGGGCGACCACCGAATCACCTCCGGCTTGAGCGTCACCCCGTTAATGGGACCCGTTTCTAAGACTTTCTCGCCCAGCAGCGCATTCAAAATTGCAGACTTGCCTCGACTCACCAAGCCAAATACGGCAATCCGCACGATCGCGTTATCTAACTTGTTGAGGTTGGCAGACAGGCGAGCGAGATCTGTTTTAAGTGCCGATTGCAGAACGGGATTTTTGGTCGATCGTAAATAGCGCGAATAGGTCGCCACAGCTTGACGCAAACTTGCT
>JBBRMC010000584.1:0-3066 GCA_038231055.1 Leptolyngbyales cyanobacterium | reverse complement strand
CAAAATTGGGGGACTTTGAACAAGATAAATGGCTTGACCTCTAAAACCTCGTTTCATCTCAAAGTCCACCAGAATGGGGGATTTAGGGGGCGAAAGGTTTTGGCAATGACGGAGCGGATCAACTTGTGTGTACACGGTAGCCAGGCGAGGGAACATGACTCTAGCTCCCTTCTCCCCAAGGAGAAGGGTTGGCGAGGGCTTCGCCCACTTCGTGAGGAGGGCGGAAGACGCTCACAAGTCTTACAGGTTATTGAATCCACGATCCTCAGCGTAAGAATCTTGATGGATGAACAGTATTCGAGAAACTGAGGAGTGATTGCGGATTTCACTGAGATCCTCTGCACTTGGTGCTTAAGGACACAAACTCAATGTTTTACTAGTTCAATTGAACTTATGCATTGATTTTAGCCTGAGACAAACTACAGACGAGAAGCTGTGCAACTAAGCGATGAATAAGATTACCAGACAAATGCAAAAAAACACGCTTAACTTTCTCACCAACGGTAGAGATGCAAATCCGATCGGGTGTGGGAGGCTGTAAGTGCAGTCCAAGGGACACAGAGCTAATTTCCGATGCACTTTGTTTCAAAGCTTACGGAAAGTTCTGTCAGCATCGCTAGGATCTACCCAAATTGGAACCCAGCGGAGCCGCGTCCACCGATCGGAACTATTGAGGATTTTCTAACAGCAGAATTCTTCAATTTGAATGAGGTTATTGATCTTTAGTAGCCTGATCGCTGGTCAACAAAGTCATCTATAAAACTCATTAAAACCACTCTATTTGAGGAGGCAATAAAGACGAACTTCGCAGTCTCAATTAAAGCATTTTTTCATTCATAATCTCGCTTCACCTGGCAGTCTCAAGTCATGAACTACAAGTCGATTCAGCCTAAAAGGTCTTCGCCTAAAGGTTTTTAGACTTGTACTTGTTGCTGATTCCATCCATGAAAATCATAGAAATTCTGTGGTTTTTCTTCGAACCTTCCTCCTTCAGACACGTTGAGTAAAACTACCTCGATATAGTATTGATATGAACGAACAAAGCAACAGTTCTAACACAGGAATTCTCTCCGATCGTGAATTGGACTTTGCAATGGACGTTGCTGATTTGGATTCAGTTGACTCCCTGCAACTAGCCCCTGATGTTGACCTTGAGGGTGCCCCCATTGTCGAAATAGAAGAACCCGATCTGGAAGGATTGGAAGATGTCGCTGCCGAAATGGCGGATGTCGAACAGTCCACTGAGGAGACTGAAGTCGATCAGATTGCTACAGCGCGATCAGCAGGATATAGCAAAACGATCGCCGATGACGCGGTCGGAGCATTCTTTAAAGAAATGGCGCGCTATCCGCTCCTCAAGCCCGACGAAGAGGTAGAACTCGCTCGACGAGTGCAATATCTCGTTGAAATGGAGGAACTCAATCGCCAGGTTTATCAAGAACTGGGGCGCGTTCCGACAAAAGTTGAGCTAGCCGCCAAAATTGGACTGAACGAACGTCAGTTAGAGCATCGCTTACACCGTAGTCGAGTCGCTAAGCGCAAGATGATTCGCTCGAATCTACGACTCGTGGTGTCGATCGCGAAGCGATATCTCAATCGCGGTGTTCCGTTTCTAGATTTGATTCAGGAAGGGGCGCTAGGACTAAATCGAGCGACTGAGAAGTTTGATCCCGACAAGGGCTATAAATTTTCGACCTATGCGTATTGGTGGATTCGTCAGGGAATCACGCGCACGATCGCCAACGATGCCCGCACGATTCGTCTCCCGATTCACATTGTTGAGAAGCTCAATAAGCTTAAAAAGGCACACCGCGACCTCAAACGAGAACTCAACCGCAATCCCACTGAGGCGGAACTTGCTGAGTCGTTAGAACTGACGGTTGAGCAGTTACAGCATCTTCAACAGGTGCGTCGTCAGTCTCTCTCGCTCAATCACCGAGTCGGTAAAGGTGAAGACACCGAATTGATGGACTTGCTAGAAGACGGCGACACCCAATCGCCCGAATCGCAGATGAGTGAAACCATGCTGCGGCAAGAAATCTGGGAAGTCTTGGGAAATGTGCTGACTCAGCGCGAGAAAGATATTATTTCTTTGCGCTATGGTCTGACCACCAGCAAGCCCTGCACCCTAGAAGAAGTTGGCGGAATTTTTAACCTCTCACGAGAACGAGTGCGACAAATTCAAAGTAAAGCGATGCGGAAGCTGCGGCGACCTCAAATCGCAGAACGGCTAAAGGGCTGGTTGGGATAGACAACCTTCCGCAGTTCAATTCGTTTGGATTTCAGATTTTGGGTTTTTGATTGGAGTTCAATCTAGAATCTAAGGTCTGAAGTTCAAATCTTGCTATGAATTCACCCTTCGCCATTCGGTCTGCGACTCCTGCTGATGTTCCGGCACTTTTTTCTCTAATTCAAGCCTTAGCGGAGTATGAGAACTTATCGGATGCCGTCATAGGAAACCCAGAGCAGCTTGCAGAGCATTTATTCGGCTCTCGACCTTATGTAGAAGCGATCGCGGCTGACCACGCAGGTCAAGTCGTCGGATTTGCGCTTTTCCTACACAACTACTCTACGTTTTTGACCAAGCCAGGAATTTATTTAGAAGATCTATTCGTTTTGCCTGACTATCGGGGGCAACAAATCGGCAAGGCTTTGCTGACTCATCTAGCTCAAATCGCAGTCGATCGAGGGTGTGGGCGCTTAGAGTGGAGCGTTTTGGACTGGAACGAACCCGCGATCGGATTCTACAAGCGCATGGGGGCGACGGTTCTTCCTGATTGGCGAACCTGCCGTGTTACAGGCGATGCTCTCACTGCAATGGCACAGCAGCCAGAATGATTAAAACACTGTCACTAATTTTGCTAGAGTGCCATCTATCTTGTAAAACCAGAGCAGAGATTTAATGAAAAGCGAGGCAACGATCGTGGCTATTTGGGTAAACGAACAGGTCGATCCGTCTGGACTTCTCTATGCCTGCATTGCTTGCTGTGACGAGACTCAAGCACAAGAATGTCACACCGCCTTTGAGGAAAATCTCACCGATACCCAAAAATCAGAGGGCTGGGT
>JBBRMC010000583.1:0-3070 GCA_038231055.1 Leptolyngbyales cyanobacterium | reverse complement strand
TCGCTTCGACATTCCCAAATCTCAAATCACGATTAAGTCAGGATTGTCGTCTAAACACAAAATAATCGAACTCGATCGCTAGCTTATGAATTCAACGCCCGAAACTTCCACTATTTCTTTGAGTGCGATCGTGCTGGCGGGCGGACAGAGTTCTCGTTTGGGCTACGATAAAGCGCTGATCGAGATTTCGGGCGTTCCTTTGCTGAGGCGAGTGTGTGAGGCGGCGTTGCGATGTACAAATCAGGTTTATGTCGTGACGGGATGGCTTGATCGCTATCGTGAAATTCTGCCTGCTAACTGCCATCCGATCGCAGACCGTCAACAAGGATCTTTAGTGGGCTTTGCTCAAGGGTTGACGCACATTCAAACCGATTGGGTGTTGCTGCTGGCGTGTGACTTGCCTCGATTACAGAGTGAGGATATACAGTCGTGGATTAGCGAGTTAGAAACGGTTTCACCAGACTCGATCGCGCTGTTGCCCCGCAGTCCAAAAGGCTGGGAACCTCTTTGCGGATTTTATCGCCGCTCCTGCTTATCTGATTTACAGACCTTTGTTAATCAGGGAGGAAGATCGTTTCAATCCTGGTTAGCTGACCAATGGGTTCAAGAATTGCGGTTAGACAACCGAGACGTTTTATTTAACTGCAACACCCCCAAAGATTTAGAAGATTTTAACCACGTCAATCGCTAAACTCAAAAGCGGTGAGTTTGTGAAGAGCTGTGACCCAATTTTTATTAGTGACAGATTTAGATAACACCTTAGTTGGCGACGATCGTGCCCTTGACGAACTCAATCAACGCTTAACTCAATGTCGTCAAGTCAACGGCATCAAACTGGTTTATTCAACCGGACGATCGATCACGTCTTATCAACACCTATCTACCGAAGTCAACTTACTAGAGCCAGACGTGTTGATCACCGCCGTCGGGACTGAAATTTATTATCCTGATAAGGGATTGGATCACGATTGGATTGATCAATCATCAGTCGGATGGAATCGAGACGCGATCGTCGCAATTACTCAGCAATTTCCTCAGCTTGTACGGCAACCTGAATCTGAGCAGAGGATTCTCAAAGTCAGCTTTTTGCTGGATGGAGAAGACGCGCATATTTTGCCAGACCTCGAAGCCAAAATTAAGGCTCAGGGCGTTGACGCTCAACTGATCTACAGCAGCAATCAAGATCTCGATATTTTGTCAAGCCGAGCCAATAAAGGGAGCGCTCTCGCCTACATTCGGCAAGTGTTGAACTTTGAACCGAGCTACACGATCGCGTGTGGTGATTCGGGCAACGATATTGCGCTGTTTGAGCAAAAAACGCTGGGCGTGATCATGGGCAACGCTCAACCAGAATTATTGCAGTGGCATCACCAAAATTTGAGTAGCGATCGCTATCTTGCCAAGGCTCACTGCGCCGCCGGAATTCTTGAAGGCTTACAACACTTCGGTTTTCTATAATACAAGATGAAGGGTAACTCCTCTCGTCCCACTTCACTCACCCTTCTCTATGATTGGTTATCTCAAAGGAACAATCGCAGGCATTCAAAAAAGCAGCAAACACGTCACCCTCACCCTTGAGGTCAATCAAATTGGCTATGACCTGCAAATCGTGCCCCGACTGCTGCAACAGCTACCCGAAGTTGGTGAAGATGCCCAAATCTTTACCCATCTCAATGTGCGAGAAGATCAGGTGACGCTATTTGGCTTTAGCTCATCTGCCGAGCGCGATCTGTTTCGGCAACTCGTGAGTGTTAGTGGCATCGGTCCTCAACTCGCATTGGCTTTACTTGACACCCTCGGACTGCAAGATCTCGTCCAAGCGATTGTGGCAGGCAACACCCGTCTACTGTCTCGAACTCCCGGTGTGGGCAGCAAAACTGCCGAACGCATTGCCCTAGAGTTAAAAACCAAACTTGCCGAATGGCGACAGCAGGCAGGCATCGCGATCGCCCCTGGAGCCGGACCTGCCACCAATATTCTCGAAGATGTCGAGATGACATTATTGGCGTTGGGTTACACCGATCAAGAGATTACTCAGGCACTTCAAGCGGTTGGGCAAAGCAGTGCGCTTTCTAAAACAGACGATGCTGAAGCTTGGATTCGTCAAGCGATCGCGTGGTTGAGTCAATAGGTTGGAATCTCATCACTGATAAATGAATGAATAAATGTGGCGTTTACCCGATGGCGGGGAGACGTTCCACCGGAACGTCTCTACAGGGGTTGGTTATGGTGAATAATGGGGGCGACTTTGACTTCTTGTATCAATCTCTGAAACTTTGCGTTGTCTCGAATTGGTCGAAAACTTAGATCGGTTGCTGCCATGCCCCGAACCACGTGAGGTGACAACTGAATTGCACGATCCAAATTTTCTAATGCTCGATCGAGATCTCTCTGAATCGCATAAATGCAGGCTTTACCATACCAAGCGTTGGCATTGCGATCGTTGGTCTTTAAGCAATTATCAAAGCTGACTAACGCTTCTGAATAGCGACGCAGTTTGTTGAGAATCACGCCTCGATAGCTCCAAACATAGTCGCAGTTTGGCTTGATCTTTAGCGCCCTATCTATATTGAGCAAAGCGACTGACTGACGATTCAGACACGAGAGCGCGATGCCTCGGTTATACCAGGCTTTGTGAGTGTTGGGATTGATTGCTAGCACCCGATCGAAGCTTGCGATTGCCTCTTGATAGCGACAAAGATTGAGCAAAATTTTGCCGTGGTTTTGCCAGTTGCGGTAGTCGGTTGGCTCAAATTTAAGAGCTTGATGGAAGCTGGTTAACGCTTCTTCAGAGCGGTAGAGCTTGCCCAGTGAAACACCTCGACCTTGCCACGCCAGCGCATATTGAGGACGCAGCACGATCGCCCGCTCAAAGTTGACGATCGCGTCTTCATAATGTCCTAGCTTTTCGAGAGCATATCCCAGACAGACCAGCGCATCGACGTTATCTGGCTCAACCCTTAACGCTTGCTCATACTTAGCGATTTGTTGCCCATACACACTAAGCAGCGATAACGATCTGCCCCATCGGTATCTTGCCTCCCACAAGCCTTCCTCAAGTTGCATATCG
>JBBRMC010000582.1:0-3070 GCA_038231055.1 Leptolyngbyales cyanobacterium | reverse complement strand
GTGATTGTGACAACTCCCCAGACGGTCGCCTTGCTCGATTCGCGTCGCGGCTTAAAAATGTTTCAGCAACTGGGTGTGAAAGTGCTGGGCATCGTCGAGAACATGAGCTATTTCATTCCGCCGGATATGCCTGATCGCCAATATGACATTTTTGGGTCGGCGGGAGGTGAAAAAACCGCTAAAGAACTCAATGTCCCGCTTCTAGGATGTGTGCCGTTGGAAATTCCGCTTAGAGAAGGGGGCGATAGCGGCGTGCCGATCGTGGCAGGCAATCCTGATTCTGCCTCGGCTAAAGCGTTAAGAGCGATCGCAGAGCAGATTGCTGCTAAAGTGTCAATTGCAGCGCTGACCTAGTTCTCTATTTCTCGCTTATGTTCCGAAAATCAGTTTTGCCCGTCCGCTTTAAGCATTGGTTGCAGCCCTGGCAAGAGGTTGACTGGCTGCTATTTGCAGCACCAGTAGCGCTCACTATTCTTGGCGGCGTAATGATTCGCAGTGTCGAGCTAAATGCAGGGTGGGCAGATTGGTGGCGACATTGGGTGACGGGTAGCGTTGGGCTGGTGCTTGCTTTGCTGATTGCTCGCTGGCGCTATGACCAGCTATTGCAGTGGAAGTGGGCTATTTATGGTATCACTAACGCCTCGCTGCTGCTGGTAATGTTTGTCGGGCGAGAGGAGTTAGGGGCACAGCGTTGGATCAACGTGTTTGGCTTTAATGTGCAGCCATCAGAATTTGCCAAATTGGGCATCATCATCACGATCGCGGCTTTGCTGCATCAGCGATCGGCATCCACGATCCCGATGATGGTTAAAGTGTTAGCGATCGCCGCCGTGCCGTGGATGCTCGTGTTTTTAGAACCGAACTTAGGGACTTCTCTGGTGTTTGGCTCGATCACGATCGGAATGCTTTATTGGGGCAATGCTAACCCTGGATGGCTGCTGTTGCTCGTCTCTCCCGTCATCTCGGCGATTTTGTTTAACGTGCTGCTGCCAATTTGGGGCATCGGCATTTTCATCATCGCTCTTTGGATTATCTTCATCGGCTGGACTGCTTGGAAAACCCTGCCCTGGAAGATTTATGGAAAGCTGGTTCCGGTGGTGATTAACCTGATCGCAGGTGGCTTAGGACGAGTTCTCTGGCAGTATGTTTTGAAGGACTATCAAAAGCAGCGAATCACCATGTTTATGAACCCGGATCAAGACCCTCTGGGGGGCGGATATCACTTGATTCAGTCACGCATCGCGATCGGGGCAGGTGAATTTTGGGGACGAGGACTCTATAAAGGAACCCAAACCCAACTCAACTTTATTCCTGAGCAACACACCGATTTTATCTTTACCGCGATCGGAGAAGAACTGGGCTTTATTGGCTCGGCGGCAGTTCTGCTAACCTTTTTGCTGATCTGTTTTCGATTGCTGATTATTGCCCAAAATGCGAAAGATGATTTTGGCTCTTTGTTAGCGATCGGCGTGTTCTCGATGATTGTCTTTCAGGTCGTGGTCAACGTGGGCATGACCATTAATTTGTCTCCTGTGACCGGAATTCCTCTGCCTTGGCTGAGTTTTGGGAATGCAGCCCTGTTGATGAATTTTTTGGCGATCGGACTAGTCGAGTCGGTGTCTAACTTCCGTCAACGATTAAAGTTTTAATCGATCATTGGTGAGTTTCGATTCATTCGTCTCAGATGACCAATGCTCAATCTTGAATGACTCCTAGTACACTACAAGTAGCCTTCCTTTTGAGAAATGACTATGATTTTGCCAGGTTCAGCCGTCCGTGTGACCAACATCAATGATACTTATTACGGGTTTAAAGGGTTAGTGCAAAGAGTGACCGATGGCAAAGTTGCCGTGCTGTTTGAGGGCGGCATCTGGGATAAGCTCATCACCTTTCGGATGTCTGAGCTTGAAGTTCTTGAACCGACCGCAGGCAAGAAAAAAGCCAAATAACCTTTTCCGTTTATGCGTCTTCCTCTGCCTCAGTTTGCGGCTCAAAACCGCCCGTCTAACTACATTGCAGAAGTTATTGAGACTTCAACTACCGAATTCTTGGCACAGTGTTTAGAGCCAGAGAACTTAAGTTTTCCGGTGATGCCGCCCTTTGGAAGCTGGGTCAAAGCCGTTGATGAAGAGTCAAAAAATCTCATTTACGCAGTGGTTTATCATGCCACTACCAGTCCGATCGACTCAGTTCACCGAGCCAGAGCGTTAGGGTTATCGCTAGAGGATTTGCGAGAGCAACAGCCCCAAATTTTTGCCATGCTCAAAACGGAGTTTCGAGCCGCGATCGTCGGTTATCGTCCCAATCCTGACAAGCGCAACGGGTCAGCCGCGTTTTATCAACATCTTCCACCCCGTCCGCCTCAGATTCACCAAGCCGTTTATGGCTGTGATTCCGATGAAGTGATTGCCTTCAGTGAGCAGCTAGATTTTTTGAGAACCCTGCTTGATGTGAATGGAGCACCCGTTGATGCGCTGACAGCCGCGACGATTCGAGAAGTCTACCAACTGCGAAAAGCCGATCGTCCCTGGTTGGTACAAGCTGGTCGCACCCTGAGTTTGTTGCTTAAAGATGACTACGATCGACTCCGTGTCATCCTCAGCCAGATTCATCTCTAGGTAGATCTGTTGAAGCCATTAACCTGGTATTTTTAGAGTTCGATTGTCAACTTTAAGACACTCACCTGCATGGGTTCCGTTTTACACTCGCTTCAAGGAGAGCCGATCGTCTCCTTTTTGATTCTGCTGGCAGTGATTCTCATCGTTCCGCTAGCGTTTGAACGGATACGCCTACCGGGGATTGTTGGGCTGTTAGCCGCAGGAGTCGCTCTTGGTCCAAACGGGCTACAAGTTCTTTCAAACGAGTCCGAAACGATGCAACTGCTGTCAGATATTGGGTTAATTTACCTGATGTTTGTCGCAGGGCTAGAGGTTGACATCGACCAATTTTTGCAAACTCGAAACAAATCGATCGGGTTTGGCTCCTTTACATTTCTGGTGCCTTTGATCACGGGGACGATCGTGGGTCACGCCTTCGGGTTTAGCTGGAATGCCTCGATTTTGATCGGCTC
>JBBRMC010000581.1:0-3071 GCA_038231055.1 Leptolyngbyales cyanobacterium | reverse complement strand
TATTGGCTCTTGCGAGGACTGAAAATCCTCGTGTCACGAGTTCAAGTCTCGTTCCTGGCATTCAGACATATTTGTAGAGCAGCAATCGAGGCTACTGCAAAAAGCGATCGTGCTTGAATCCTATGACACACAGGCTTTGCCAACGTATCCGATTCTTGAGGAACAGGATGCAGGCTGTCTTTGAGGCTATTCTCGAAGTGCTTTTCTAAGCTTCTTTCTGCTGTCGTTGCTTGGTGATTCTAAACTCTCTAGGAGTATCGCCTACGGCTCCTACTCGCAGGGTTTAGAGCGAATGATTATTCCCCGACTCACTTACCTGACAGGCTCATCGAACTGAAGCCTCGCTATGGAAGCAATGACGGCTAAGAGCTAAAAAGAAAACCCCAGCTTTCACTAGGGTCATCACCAACACCGCGATCGAGGTCGATTTGCGGATTTCAAATCAGTTGTTAATCGAGCCTTAGCTGACTTTCAGCAGTTCAACATCAAACAATAGCGTCGAGTTGGGAGGAATGGGACCAATTCCGCGTGCGCCATAGCCTAAGCCGGGAGGAATGGTCAGTTGACGACGACCTCCAACCTTCATGGTGCCTACGCCTTCATCCCAGCCTTTAATCACTTGACCTACGCCAATTTTGAACTGGAAGGGCTGACCCCGATCGCGCGAACTGTCAAACTTCGTTCCATCGGTCAGTGTGCCTGTGTAGTGCACCGTCACCGTTTGACCCTTTTTAGGAGACTCACCTGTTCCTTCGACCTGATCTACATATTGCAGACCCGATTCGGTCACTCTGACACGTTCAGGTGTCGCCATATCATCTTGCTCCTCTATCGTGGGGGGGGTGGGTTTGGGCACTTCAGCACCCAGACCTTGAGCATTCACTTCGGTAGTGGGGGCTGGCTTCGTGGACATCTCACCTGCGATCGCGCTACTGCGACTAGTAACTTGCGCCACAATCAATAGCACACAGCAAGCGACCATAATCCCGAAGCTGACTAAAATTTCTCTCAAAATCAGACCTCCTGACGTGTATGTCTTTATCTTCTCACTCTCGGCTACTTCGTTCCATTCCAAAGCTTATTTTCTAGGTCGCGCACTTGTCGCTCTAGTCGATCGAGCCGTCCCCGCAGTTCGTCCATTTCAGATTGGCGAGGCACTCCTAAGTCTTGCATGACGTTGCGAATCTGTCGCTGCATCTGAGCTTCAAAGTTGCCTTGCTTGAGCTGTGCCATCAGGTCATCAACAAACCCTTTTGCCTGATCGGGGTTAAGTTTGCCATCCTGAACGAGTTGGTCACTCATCTCTTTAAATTTTTCTGCCACGAGAGACGTTGTGCCGATGCCAACCATTAAAAGCTGTGTGATCCAATTATTGTTATCCATACTGGTTTCCTATGTCGGGTGCCGCAAAAGCCCGTTGAACGATCGACAAAATGGGTTTCTAGTCGCTAGACATTTTGTGGGAAATTCAAACTTCTTCGCTTCTTGTTATATTCTGTCAAATTGCAAGAGCATTCACAGTCGCGAAGTCCGTACCTCAAATCACTCTGGCTGCATTCTCTAACAAAATTTACGTCCCAAGGCAGAAAGTTCCAGATTTTTGAGGATTTCTCTGATAACGTCTTAAACGATAGGATGGGCAATAGTTTGATGCTAATTGAATGGCTCAAGGTGAACGTTCCGCCAGAGTTGCGGGAGCAATACATCCAAAAAGACGACGAGATTTGGACTCCGTTGCTCTCTAGCTACCCAGGGTTTGCTGGAAAGGAAGTGTGGATTAATCCCCACGATCCGACAGAAATCGTGATGGTGATTCATTGGGAAAGTCGGGACGGATGGAAAGCGATCCCTGCCGAGACATTAGCGGAGACCGATCGCCAGTTTACCAAAGCGATGGGTCGATCGTTTCCCTTTGCCGAAGAGGGCGAATATCAAGTTCGCAAGTTTATGCAGCGACCTACTTAAGCACACAATCTACTTCGCCCTTGAATTTGTTAAGTTGGCAATACATCTCTAGAATCTGCTGGAACCGATGCCAGACTGTCCTCGTTGTCATCAAGTAGTTGACGCTCAAGCGATCGTGTGTCCTTATTGCCGCACGACCCTGAAAGCGCATGGTCATCCCGGCATTCCGCTCTATCGCGCTACGGGAACTGAGCCATTGTGCAAAACCTGCATTTATGATGCAGATGATTCCTGTACCTATCCCAAGCGCCCGGACGCGAGAGAATGCACGTTGTATAGCGATCGAGTGGTTCCGATCGCGAATCGCTCCGTCAAGTATGGCGACAGTTTTCTCAGCAAAGCCTGGTTGAGACAAAATTTAGTCTGGGTTATCCTCATCGGACTTGTGCTGCTAAGTCTGTGGCTGGCATTGACCAAACGCTGAGCCGATGTAGTCAGAATATTAGACAAAGTGATAAGGGGGCAGGGCTTCGCCTAACATCAGTTCCCAGTGAGACGACTGATTCTGCCACTCTTGCAGGTGTTGATAAAGCTGCGTTTCTTGCTGGCGATCGACCAACAGATAAAGCTTCTCAACGCCTTCTTTTGCCTCAGTTAAACGATAATCAGGATATGTCTTAGAGATGGAGGCAACCACTTGCTCTAGCTGCTTTTTAGCGAGAAAATATTGCTTTCCTTTCACGTCAGAGAGTGCCGAAACTGGCAACTCGCAGGGAGTCAGCTTGAGCCGATATTCTGCCTTGTCTTCTAATCGTGCCAGCTTCGCTAAATAGGATTCTTGATGGGTGGCTAAGTGCTCGATTAGGCTCTCTTGTGAGACAAAACAGGTGCCAAAGCGCAGTGGCAAAATCGTCGTTTGCCAAAACAACTCGCAAATCATGCGATCGTGGGTCAACACCGCTTGCACAAGTTGGCTATCATCCGTCTGCAAAGCCTCGATCTCTAAATCTGGTTCTACCAGTGCCGAGAGTTGACCACTCTCTACAATCCGCACTTCTCCCGCGATACCTGGCAGTAGATTAAGCGGCTGGGTCAAGGACTTAAAGAACGCATAGGTATACATGGCTGGAGAAGATTCCTTTAGGGCTGCAACGCCGATCGCTAGT
>JBBRMC010000580.1:0-3071 GCA_038231055.1 Leptolyngbyales cyanobacterium | reverse complement strand
TACTACGCCCAAGTTAGAGGAGCGGGACGAGTGGTAGAAAGCTATCAGCCTAAAGGAGTGTAAGTAAACAGATCTAATTAACTATAGAAATGCCGCAAACTGCCCTCACCCTAAATCCCTCTCCCTGAGGAGAGCAGGGCTGATTTATTTATCAGAGAAAAAGGCATGGTGCTCGATTCCTTCGTTCAATGGGGGCTAACCTGGTCTCCCAACTCAACGGAACAATGAGGTTTGAAGGTTATTCTTTTTCCAATAAATCAGCCCTGCCCTGAGGAGAGGGACTTTGAATCTGGCTCTCTTCTCCTTGGGGAGCAGGGTTGGGAATGAGGGTCTTCTATTTAATTTCACCCAACTACTTAGTCTACTTGTGCAGATTGTCCACGTACTTACAAGGCGAGAAGGCGCAACAAAATTTGCGCCATGTTGGAGTTGGGTATCCTAAATTAATCGTTGCTCATCCCTCTTCTTTTCAACGCCGCCTCCACGGCTTGCTGCTGGTCTCGACGAGAAATCCACTGATGATAGGTGCGGGTATGGACTGCCACTGAATGTCCCATCATTCGGGCTGCAACCGTATCGGATAGCCCAAAGTGAATCGTTCTGACTGCCCAGGCGTGACGCAAATCATAGGGCGAAAACGGCACTCCATAGCGACGAAACTGAGCCGTTACGCGCTGTCCTACAGTCTGGAGTGTGGTTTTCGTGAGGTCGGTCTCGATCGCCGGCAAACAAACCGTTTCCAACTCAAAGTCTCCAATCCATTCTGGGTAAAATGCCCAAACCTCATGGCTTCCCGTCTTAGTCGTCGGCAATACCTGGATCATGGTTCGATCACGACTCAACCCAGAGTAGTCACAAAAAAAGACTTCATGATTTCTCAACCCATAGGTCGCCATGACTCCATAGACAAATCGCCACGCCGGATTAGGAATCTTCTGCCAAGCCGCCACAATCTCTTCATCCGTTGGGAGTTGTCGAGCCTTAGCCTGACTGGTGCCATATCCACCCCAAAGGGTCTTCAGTTCGGTTGGCAGGTTGAGATTGAGAAAGTCTGCTAACGCATTCAATGCGGTGCAGCACACCTGACGACTGCGCGAATTAATGTCTGTCGAGTGAATCGTCTGATAGAGGGCTTCAACCACGGTGAGTTGAGAATGAGCAGTCGCGATCGCCGCCAGTTTCTTAATATAAGGAGCATACGCCGAGTTCCAAGTCGTCTTAGCTGACGCAGGATTGCGCTGGCGATCGGGGTGTGCTAAAAAATCTTGCTCAAACGCCTGAAGCTGCTCTAAAAAGTTCATCTGGCTCAAACGCTTGCCGCCGAAGGTCAGATAGTTTTGCCAATCAAAACTGTTTTGAATCAATTGAGCCGCAATGATTTTTGCCTCTTGTTCAGCTTGCTTCAGCCCCGCATTGGTCGCTGGCAACCCTAAACTCAGACGCTGCTGATAGGGGCGCAACCGCACACTATCGGGGCGAGGAGGCAGCGTTGCTCGCAAATTTAGCTTGATGCCCCGTCGCTCAACCTGCACGCCCATTTGAGCAATTTTTAAGCGCTGGTTGAGTTGAGCAATACGCCCGTCGATCGCTTCATAAGCGTTTGCAGAAATTGCGTCTATCTCCGCCATGATCTACTAATCTGAATACAAGACTTACTTTAGTCGAATGTCAACCATACTGAACCGTTAGGTCAGATCATTCATAACCGTCGGATTTGAGTCGTCAATTTACAGACTTTCTTCAGATTCGAGAAGATTTTATTGTTAAAATCAGTAACAAAGCTGAGAACTCTAAGGAACTTTTAGTAGCCATGGGTCGAGTAGGCGTTTTATTACTTAATTTGGGCGGACCCGATCGACTAGAAGATGTTCGTCCCTTTCTTTACAATCTATTTTCTGACCCAGAAATTATCCGGCTTCCGTTTCCTTGGCTGCAAAGTCCTTTGGCGTGGCTGATTTCAACCTCACGGGCAAAAAAATCACAGGCAAACTACCAGCAGATTGGGGGTGGTTCTCCATTGCGGCGCATCACCGAAGAGCAAGCCCAGGCACTCCAACAAGAGTTGCGACAGCACGGGCAAGACACCAATGTCTATATTGGGATGCGTTATTGGCACCCCTTTACCGAGGAAGCGGTCGCTCAGATCAAACACGATGGCATCGATCGCTTGGTCGTCCTGCCTCTCTATCCTCACTTTTCGATTAGCACGAGTGGCTCCAGCTTCCGCTTGCTAGAAGACCTGTGGAAGAAAGACGCAGCGCTACAACAGATCAAATACACCGTCATTCCGTCTTGGTACGACAGCCCAGGCTATCTAGAAGCAATGGCAGGTTTGATCGCTCAACAGATCGATCAGTTACCTCACCCTGATCAGGCTCATGTCTTTTTCAGCGCTCATGGGGTTCCGGTTAGCTATGTTGAAGAAGTGGGCGATCCCTATCAGCGTGAGATTGAAGAATGTGCGCGGCTGATTATGCAGCGACTTGGCAGATCTAATGACTACACGTTGGCTTATCAGAGCCGAGTGGGTCCTGTCGAGTGGCTCCAACCTTACACTGAAGATGCCATCAAAGAGCTGGCTCAGAAAGGCGTTCAAGATCTAGTCGTCGTGCCCCTGAGCTTTGTTTCAGAACACATTGAGACGCTGCAAGAAATCGATATGGAATATCGCGAAGTTGCCGAAGAAGCCGGGATTGAGCGATTCAGTCGAGTTCCGGCATTAAACACCAATCCAGTGTTTATTAATGATTTGGCAACGCTGGTCGTCAACGCTTTGAATGCTCCAGAAGTAAAATTCGCCGATGTGGTGCATCCTGGCAAAAATGTCAAAATGTACCCTCAAGAAAGCTGGCAGTGGGGTCTCACCACGTCTGCTGAGGTGTGGAATGGTCGAGTCGCGATGATTGGCTTGATTGCCCTGATTGTCGAAATGCTGATGGGGCGCGGACCGTTACACGCTTTTGGCATTCTATAAAAAACGATCGTGAGTTCAATTCATTCATCTCGTGAGGATTCTAAAACTAGAGTCCTCACTTTTTTTAGTCTGGATCGTGCATCTGACGCGATCGCTC
>JBBRMC010000579.1:0-3079 GCA_038231055.1 Leptolyngbyales cyanobacterium | reverse complement strand
GCCACCTTCAGCAACGGCTCTCCGACTTCGGCAGCGATCGTCACATCATCCGGCAAAAAACGAATGCTCACACTCATAGCAGAATTCTAAAAAATGTCTAAACGAAAAAGGCTCTACCGCCGCTTGCCTTTAATCTATAAAAACTACAGACAAACGGGCACGTTGCACCACAAGGGTTAGGGACAAAAGCGCACTTCAGCAGTGAGAGTGCGCTTGTTTTTTAGCTGGGCAAGACAGGCTTTAAGTCGAGGTGGGGTTCGACCGCATCGGCTAACTGATCGAGCAACAGTTCTCGCTGCTCACGATAGTTAGGAACCCCGGTCGGCAGCGATCGTAACCCCCGTTGCTGACGAAGCCGATTTAACCAAGCCCGTCGCCACGGACCGTTATCAAAAATGCCGTGTAGATACGTGCCCCAGATTGAATGGGTTTCGTCAATCAGCCCCAGGTTTTGGTCATCAAATAAGAACTGAGTCCCTTCAGGCTCAATCAAGCGGGTGCGTCCCTGGTGAATCTCATAGCCCGTGACAGGCAACCCCTCTTGAGGAAAGTTAGACGTGACACTGCGCTGACGAGCGACTTTTTGCCCCGCGATCACAGTTTTGAGCGGCAGCAGCCCCAATCCGCGATAGCGACCTTCTTGACCTTCGATGCCTTCGGGGTCTGCCAAAATTTTGCCCAGCATTTGATAGCCGCCACAGATGCCCATAATTGTGCCGCCTGCTGCCGCATATTTTTGCAACTCTTCTGCCATGCCGGATTTGTGGAGGGCGACCAGATCCGCGATCGTCGTCTTAGACCCCGGAATAATCACCGCATCAGGATGCCCCAGCGATTGTTTGGGATGGATATATTTCACCGAGACGCTCGCTTCGGCTTCGAGGGGGTCAAAATCAGTAAAGTTTGAGATCCGAGGCAGACGAACTACCCCGATCGTCAGTTCGCTATTGGGAGAGACTGGACGATCGAACAAACTCAACGAGTCTTCTGCCGGAAATGCAGTGTCTAACCAGGGAATCACGCCAACCACAGGGATTCCAGTGCGTTCTTCTAGCCAATCAATGCCCGATTGCAGCAGCGATCGCTGTCCCCGAAACTTATTGATGATCACTCCTTTAATCAAAGCGCGCTCGTCTGGGTCAAGAAGCTCTAAAGTGCCGACCACATGGGCAAAGGCTCCGCCGCGATCAATGTCTACCACGAGCAAGGTAGGAGCATTTAAGTGTTTGGCGACTCGCATATTGGTCAGGTCACGATGCTTGAGATTGATCTCAGCCGGACTGCCTGCCCCTTCACAAACCACCATATCAAACTCTTCACCTAGGCGACGAAGCGACTCTTCGATCGCTTGCCAGCCGTGATCAAAAAACTTTTCATAATACTCGGCGGCTCCAATTTTGCCGATGACCTTGCCCTTCAGCACCACCTGAGAAGTCATATCTCCCTGCGGTTTGAGCAAAATCGGATTCATCTCGACCCGAGGAACCACTCCCGCTGCCCAAGCCTGAACTGCTTGAGCATAGCCAATCTCGCCCCCGTTTGCTGTCACGTAAGAGTTGAGCGCCATATTTTGCCCTTTAAAGGGAGTCACCCGCCAGCCTTGCCGAGCCAAAATTCGACACAGGGCAGCCGTAATCAATGATTTTCCAGCGTGGGATGTAGTGCCCACCACCATAATGGCTTTCATCAAATACCTCCGAGACTGCTAGGGGGGCAGAGCAGCATAGTGTGTGATCTCCAGGTAGCGAGGGATTTTTAAAAGGGCAATCGAAACCAGCGACTCAAAATATTGTAGAAGCGATCGCTCCAACTGGGTTGCAGATCGGTGCGCCCTGAGTTATGCCATCGGGCAACCAATTGACGACCGAGTGGGGTGAGGCGAAAGCTATCAGTGAGACCTTGACCATCGACTTCTCGCCTGAGAAGACCGACTTGAATCAGCCACAGCAGTTCACCTTCGGCGATTAATTCTGTAACGGCACGCTTGCTATATTGATGACGTATCCCTGTTGTGCCCACCACCGCTAAGAGTAGAACACTTTGCGTCACCATTGTGGCATAAAGTTTTATCCGAAAGGGGGCGCATCGAACGGCTCGCTCTGCCCGATCAAGGGTTTTTTGAGAATAACGAATCGATGAGTGAGAAGTGATAGAAGTCATTCAGCACGAGGGGGGAGAACCCAATTGGTGAGAGTAAAAAACTACGGACACATTTAATATTCTACGGGGTTTCTCGGTTAACGCGAAAAGTGAGGTAGTCGGCTTTAGGGTAACGGTGCGTAGAGGCTCTACGTTAAACTGGCAGGTGCAACCTTAATGGATAGACGATCGTGAAGCCAGAAATTGACTCTAAACAGAGATTTTCACACTTCATGCTCAAGGAAATCTACGCGCAGCCAGCCGTAGTTCAAATTGTCTTGATTTCTACTTCCCGATTACAGCTTTTGGCATATCACATTGCTATGGGTCGCAACTTAGAGGTCGATCGATCGGAAAATATTACAAAATCGCTCAAAGATTTGGGATAGCTCTATCGCTTCTCTAGAATTTGACTTAGGATTTGGACAAAGAATTTTTTAAAGTGTCGTAATTTAATATGACTGCCTCACCTGAACCGCCTCCTTCTCGTAAAAAGCTCGACACTGACGAATTAATCGCCATTTTGGTAGCGTTCGGCAGTATTGGCACCATTTTCTTTTGGGCGATCGGACAATCAAATCCCGGATTTGACCTCTCCTCCATGTCTGGAGGGTTAATTCCTCGACCCGCTCCCATGCCAAGTCCAATGGCGACGATCGCGCCTGAAGCAAACCCTTCGATTACGGCGGTTCCGTCTCCGCAGGCAACGCTATCTCCGTCTCCGCAAGCCACGCTATCTCCGTCTCCTGAAGTTTTTACCTCTGATCCGGTGACTTCTGTTGTCCCGGTGCCTCTCCCGGCTCAACCCTTTTCGACTCCTGCGCCATCTCCAGACGTGACCGCATTCTCAGATGTGCCAACGACTTATTGGGCGGCTCCTTACATTACAGCGTTGACGCAGCGCGGCATTCTAGAGGGCTTTCCAGGTGGGACGTTTCAG
>JBBRMC010000578.1:0-3082 GCA_038231055.1 Leptolyngbyales cyanobacterium | reverse complement strand
TAGAAACAGAAGTGTGAGACTGGCTCATGGGGGAAGAGAGAGTAGGACATCGTTTCTGTAGCATTCCCTGAATAGAGCAAGCTGTAACTAAACCTCTTGGCTGACCTAAGTCTTGACTCTGCAAGGAGAGGATGTTGAAGACTCGTACCAAATCAACCGTTGAATACGGCAGAGGATGAATTCACTTAATGGCGTAGAGACGTTTCGATCGAGTGTCTCGTCAAGGGTGACACGATCGACGCTTTGCCGCATTCAAGCAACGAATTAGTCTCAGGGACGCGACCTTATTATCAGCGTAGAAGTGCGAATTATTCTTGCAAGATGTGCTTTGAGTCAGCTAAGACCCTTTCGTTTTATAGTGGGTAGCTAACTCTTTTAACGCTTCGATGAAAAGTTACCGAAATAGCGCAAGTCGGTTTGATGGATGGTCGCTCAAGGGACGGGAACCGAGCGTCATTCAAGCACTCTTGCCTTTAGGAGAATGGCTCTATCGCCACTATTTTCGAGTGACCACCGATGGCTGGCATCATCTACCTGCCTCCGGGAAGCTATTAATTGTGGGATCTCACAATGGCGGTATGCTCGCACCCGACACCTTGATGTTTATGGTGGATTGGTTTCAACGCTTCGGCTCAGAGCGATTAGTGTATGGACTGATGCACCCCAACGTTTGGATGGTGCCTGGGTATTCTAAGTTGACAGTACAGTTAGGGGCAATTAGAGCACACCCTCACATGGCAACGGCTGCCCTGCGACGCGATGCAGCCGTTCTGGTCTACCCAGGGGGTGCTGAAGATCTGTGGCGACCGCACCACGATCGCCATCGCATTCACTTTGCAGGACGGAAAGGATTTATCAAACTGGCACTGCGCGAAGGGGCACCCATTGTTCCTGCCATTTCAATCGGTGCTCACGACACGCTGATCATTCTGGCAAATCTCTACCCGCAGTTGCGACAGTTACATGAGTGGGGAATGCCCTGGCTGTTGGGAATTGACCCGATCGTCTTTCCCATCTATTTAGGATTGCCGTGGGGATTGGCAGTGGGTCCTTTACCTAACATTCCGTTGCCCGTGCAGATTCACACTCGGATTTGTGCGCCGATCGTGTTTGAGCGATCGGGTCGGGCGGCAGCGAATGATCGAGACTATGTAGATGCCTGCTATGAACGAGTTTGTGATCAGATGCAACAAGAACTCGATCGACTTGTGCAAGGCTTGGATGGTCTTGATCCGGCTGGTGATGGGGTCGAGTCGTTAGCTTCGGTGCAGGACAGATAGATAAAATTCAGGTTTGGGGCGAGATTATCTAGAGACTGCTCAACTTCAGTTGGGAACAGTGCAGCCCAAAAGACTCAACTAAGACGTATAGGCAGAGAGTAGTTTATAAGTCTCGCTATCGATCAATATAAACAGCCCCAGCCCAATGAGAACAAACGGAACGATCGCCTCACCGTAACGCATTAATACACGAGCCACGATCGGGTGACGGGCGAGTTGATACGCTAAATAACACCAGACTCCCACCATGACAAAGAAAACGCTGAGAATGACTCCGAAGCTTGCTGCACTGCTAGAAGCAAACAACGGTATGTAAATTCCGATGTTGTCACCACCATTGGCGATCGTCACCGCCGCTACTTGATAACTTTGAGGAGCTAACAATCCTAACGCCGATAAGATTGGCAGTTTGATAGGTGACTCTTTGATGTCACTTGAGATGGTCTGCACCTTCTCCTCATCGTCTTGGTGAATGAGTTGATGAAGTCCGATCGCGATCGGGAGCAATCCGAGCAGCCCAATCCAAGGTTTGGGAACCATCAATCCGCCCACAGAACCGGGCAAACTTGCGAGAATCAAAGCGCCAAAGCCTAAATATTGACCTGCCACAATATGTTTGGGACGAAAGGCTGCATTGGTTTGTGCAAAAAACAGCATCAAAATCACCATGTCATCTAGGTTAGTGGCAACAAACGCAGTAACTCCAGCAAGGATGGCGCTAATAAACTCACTCATCAAATCGCCCATTGAAGGATAGAGTTACTAACTTACATTAATTTTGCTTTTGAGTGCGACCGATGAATGATGCATCATGACGGAATTGGCTAAACGCAAAATTGTTGAATGCAATCCATTATCGGTGATCGAAAAATCGGGTAAACGCTCGATCGTACGCCGTCATGAAATTGATATTAAGTCTGGACACTGCCATCGGGTAGGGTTGCCCCTTGCAAAATTGCTCTATTTAACAGAGCGCTACTGAGTTCTGCCCCTGCCAAATTCGCTCCCGTTAAATTCGCTTCACGCAAATCTGCTCGACCCAAATAAGTCTTGATCAAGAGAGCATCCACCAAAATTGCATGACGAAGATTTGCGTGAGTAAATTCGGCACGATTGAGGCGCGATCGAGTTAAATCTGCCCGTTGCAAATTTGTCTTGTGTAGTTTTGCATCGCTCAGGGTGGCATCTCTTAAGTCAGCGTCTGCTAAATTCGCCTCATTTAATTGAGCACGGTTTAACTTGCAGTTGCGTAACGTCGCTTGGCTGAGATTTGCCTCGGTGAGAAGTGCGTCGGTCAAAAACGTTCCGTTGAGAATTGCGTCGGCTAGATTGGCTTCGGTGAGGTCTACATTGCGGAGGTTAGCTTCACTGAGGTTTGCACCGATCAGGTTCGATCGACTCAGATCAGCCCCGGCTAAGTTTGCCCCGCGCAAGTCGGCACCTCGCAAATCCGCACCCCGCAGGTTTGCACCTTGATAGGCGCGTTTCTCTTCCCGAAGGTTTGCCCCGCGAAAGCAAGCACCCCGCAAGTCTGCCCCGCTGAAATTGACGTTTCGCAAATCGGCATCTCTAAAATTTGCGTCCAGCAAGGTTGTTAAACTCAAGTCCGCTCCTCGCAAATCTGCCCCATAGAGAATGGCTCCATGTAAATCGGCATCTCGTAGATTTGCATTACACAGGATTGCTTGACTGAGATTTGCACCGCATAGCTTAGCGCCTTTAAGATTGGCGTAAGTGAGATTCGATCGATTCAGATACGCAAAGATCAAGATTGAGTGATGAAGGTCAGCATGAGCTAAATT
>JBBRMC010000577.1:0-3085 GCA_038231055.1 Leptolyngbyales cyanobacterium | reverse complement strand
GAGCTTGAACACCTCATGTCATTAACAGAAAATGGCGGCGGTTTTGGTGATCCTGACGCAGAAAAAGCGCACGATAGAAAAATACAGTTTTTGTTGAGTCTTCGGCAACAACAGATCACTAAAAATGACTCAGGATCTGACCGAGCAAGCCAATTACCTGAACTTGGCGTGTTGGATGAACGTATTTCTGCTCTAGTCTTCTTTGAAGGTAATATTTCACAGTGGATATCCGATACTTGTCATTTATTGACAAGTATTTTTGGAGAGTCACATCATAGTATCAAAGACATATCTCTAATCTTGCAGGTCATGTTCTAGACGTGTGGATTCTATAATGACCAAGGAGTGTGTTTCAAGCCAGGATAAATTTAATGGTTCTCGAATCCGTTCTTTGCCCAAGTTGTGGCAGTGAAGATGTCGTCAAACACGGTCAGTCGCAGGCAGGCAGACAGCGCTACAAGTGTCGAAATGCAGAGTGTTTTCGCTGCACGTTTATTCGAGATTATACTTACCGAGGCTATCTGCCGGAAGTCAAGCAGCAAATCGCAGAGATGGCACTCAATGGCAGCGGCATCCGAGATACCGCACGAGTGCTGAAGATTAGTCCGACGACCGTGATTGAAACGCTTAAAAAAAAGTCCTCAGTTGAAAGCTGTAAATGAAGCACGACTCTTGGAACTAGAACCGACCCAAACTGTTGTGTGCCTTTGTCAATGGGAAGAAATTGAAGCTGAACTGGATGAGATGTGGAGTTTCGTGGGTTCAAAGCAGCATCAACGCTGGTTGTGGCATGCCATTGATCACAAGACTGGAGAAGTGTTGGCGTATGTGTTGGCAGAACACAAGGATACAGCATTCCTCGAACTGAAAACCTTGTTAGAACCCTTCGGCATCACTCAGTTTTACACGGACGGTTGGGGTGCGTATGAACGGCATCTCGAACCAGTGTTTCATACAGTGGGTAAAGCCTATACTCAGACGATTGAGCGCAAGCATTTGACGCTGCGAACTCGGATTAAACGATTAGCCCGTAAAACGATTTGCTTTTCCAAATCGGAATGGTTGCATGATGTAGTCATTGGGCTGTTCATCAACCGGTTTGAATTTGGATTGTCCATCTAACCGCTCTTTCCACACGTCTAGAACATGACCCGAAAATTGATGGCGTTGAGTTTGAGGTTATCGACCGCCGCCGATTTGAGCCGTTAATTATCACAAACTTCTTCTTTGCGTGATGCAGACAGGTTTAATGACGCAGCGATCGAACTCCTAAAACACACGTTAGTCCGATGTCTCGATCTCCTCACCGCGCTGCTGACTCACCGAATCTCTTCTCTGCTTAGGATCGAGTTCTAAAGTTAGACCTGCGGTTGTGGTGAGTGCGCCCCTGCTAGAATAGGTTCTAGGGCTTTGCGTCATAGGAGATTGACCGATGGCAATTGTGGTTAACCTAAGTCCCGAATTAGAAGTATTGCTGCGGGATAGAGCCGCCCAGCGAGGTCAAGATGTTGACTTTGTGGTCTCTGAATTGCTGTCTAGTGTCTTAGAGTGGGAAGAGCAAGATTCAGAAGAGGCTATCAAGGGGATTCAGCAAGGGCTAGACGATTTTGAGGAAGGGCGATGTCGATCGTTTCAAGATTTTGCTGACGAACAACGCCATAAGTACAATCTGCCAGCCGATTCATGAAGTATCGCCTTGAAATTTCAAGCATGGCAGAATCCGAAGCAGATAGCGCATTTTTACGATTGTCTCAAGTTACCTCTCCCACGAAGGCGAGCCAATGGTATTCAGGATTGTTACAAGCGATCGAGTCCTTGACTCAAATGCCCAAGCGCTGCCCATTAGCACGAGAAAATGAGTATTTTAGTCAAGAGATCCGGCAGTTACTCTATGGTCGAGGACGTAGCTCATATCGACTTCTTTTCACTATTTTGGAGGGGCAAAACGTGTCAACGGTTCGCATTCTTCATATCCGTCACGCATCACAGCAACCAGTTAGTGAAGAGCCGAAGGAACCCGACGCAACCTAGCGATCGACAACAAAATTCTTCCTTGCGTGATGTGCAGGTTTAACGATGAAGCGATCGCGCCATCCCCCCTATCTGCTTCAGTGTTTTGAAGGAGCCACCTCTGATTTAAGATGATATGAAACAGAGCGATCGCACCAAAAATTGAGTGCAGCAATCGAAGTATGGGGAAAGACGGGGCGATCGTTGGCAGCCAGACTAAATCTGAAAATGTGCAGAAAGATTCCGCCTATTCACCCATTTGAGCATAATAGACAGAAAGATTCTATCTATCTACCTGATTTGGTGGGATATGCGGAAAGTTTCTCTCTAAAAAGAAGTTAGACTGCTCAACAAAAATGCTATGTCTCCAAGCTAATTAATGACTATGTATGACGGAAACTACTACCAACTAATGGCTGAGTACAATTGCTGGATGAACCAGAACATTTATTTAGTTTGCTCAGAAATTCCTGACGAAAAACGTAAACAAGATCTCGGCGCTTACTTTAAGTCTATTCACGGAACATTGAATCACTTACTCTATGGGGACAAAGCATGGATGGGACGTTTCACCAATCATCCATTTTCAGTCGTAGTGATCGGACAAGAGTTATATGCTGATTTTGATGTGTTGAGAGCGGAACGGGAAAAAGCCGATCAGCAAATTTTAGAATGGTCTAAGCAGCTTGATTCTGACAGGTTGAGTCAACTATTGGAGTACACAAGTAATGTAGACGGGAAACGACGTATGCTACCCACCTGGGTTTTGATAACACATATGTTCAATCATCAAACTCATCATCGAGGGCAAGTCACAACACTAATCAAACAAGTTGGTTATGAACCATGTGTTACGGATATTCCTTGGTTGCCTACCACAAATGCAGTAGTCTAATCGGGTAACAGGGAGGTTTTCCCTCCCCGTCCCCACGGCACCCCGCGTGCGGCTCCGCACGGGGCGCTTCCTCAAAGAGGTTTAGACACGTCAACTCCAAAGAATTGATGTCCAGGACTGGTTACGCAATTAAGCGCCGAAAGTTAGCTCCCCCATCCGGGTTCATCGCCACGTCGAGCT
>JBBRMC010000576.1:0-3087 GCA_038231055.1 Leptolyngbyales cyanobacterium | reverse complement strand
CTAAACGAATGAATCAGAGTCGTCGATCGCTTGCAAATCAAATAGGGAACATACTGGGAATAGGCTTGCTCCTAACACCCATCATTTTGTATGGAATTCCTCATTTTTTGCGTCCGGTTCGCGCACCTGAAACTCGATCGCTGTTTCAAGGCATTGACTATCGGCGAGAAGTGCGATCGCTGCCTCGTCCGCTCGTCATTCATATCGTCACGATCGACTTGACCGCACCCGGAATCCGCGCCTTTGTGACTCCCGGTTCAGCACCCTTTGACAAGACCGAAATCAATGCCCGCATCACGTCTGAGTTTTTGAGTGAGTTTAGTCTAAAGCTGGCGATTAACGCGAATTTTTTCTACCGCTTTCGAGAAGAAACACCTTGGGATTATTTTCCTCACGTTGGCGATCGCGTCAATAACGTTGGACAAGCTATCTCAGATGAGCAGACTTATTCTCCGGGAGAAACAGATTGGGCAGCGCTTTGTTTAGATGCCAATCAACGAGCAAAGATAGCGGAAAAAGGCACCTGTCCGGCAGAGACGACCCAAGCGGTCGCCGGAGACAAGATGCTGATTAGAACAGGTAAACCCATCCAGCAACGGGGGCGAGAGCGAGAGCGAGAGCGAGAGCCAGATAAGCCGTATCCTCGATCGGTGGTCGCGATCGACGCAAAGGGTGAAAAATTGTGGCTAATTTTAGTAGACGGCAAGCAGCGTCTCTATAGCGAAGGCATGACGATCGCAGAAGTCGCTGAGTTTGTTCGACAGTTGGGCGTTGATGCCGCACTCAATTTAGATGGAGGCGGATCGGTGACGCTGGCAGTGTCCACACCATCCGGCACCAAGCTTTTGAATTCCCCCATTCAGAACAAGATTCCGATGAATGAGCGCCCGATCGCCAATCATTTAGGATTCTATGCAAAAGAGAAATAAGTTAGCTGAGATCTTGTACCCACCTCTTCACTGCGATGGTGTTTCGCTCTGGACTGCTCTTGTGTATATACAAATGCTTTGGTCAGCGATCGCCGAGATCTTCGCCCCCTAAATACCCCAAAATTGGGGGACTTTGAAAGAAACCTTTGGGCTGAAAGTCCCCCAGATTGGTAGGGATGATTCGCTAGATAGAGAAAAACTTTAGAGCCCGCATTGTTATGTCACTCACACTTTGACGTTTAACGAGGTTGCAGGGTTAAAGCAGTTTTTATCTTTTAAGAGAATCAACCCTACCCCAGATTGGGGGATTTAGGGGGCTGAAAGGACTGCAACGTAGCGACTAAAACTTGTGTATACACAGCCCTGAACTGAAAGGCGAGTTTTGCAAGATCTCAGTTGAAATGGACTGAATGCCTCAACTCCTCTTTCAGTCCCTTCAGGGGACTTCGTACCGTTAGACCGTGATTAAAAATCACAGGCGGGTGAATGCTAGCCACGAGGGAGTTTTAATCTAGTGCAAAATCTCAGTTAGCGCAACACCCACCCCAAAAATCGCTCGGTATAATACAGCGCTAACTGATTGCTCACGCCATTAAACACTGCATCAAAGGCGTGATCTGCCCAAGGAATCTCTAGGAAAACAGCGCGACTGCCCATAGACTGCAAGCGATCGGATAAGCCTTTGCCAAATTTGGCTTGAACAACGTGATCGCGACCTCCATAAATCAGCAGCGTGGTTGGCAGAGGACGGGTCACATAGTGATAAGGAGAAGCCTGTCGATATAAGTCTGGCAACTCGTCAGGAGTGCCGCCTAGAAACGCTTTGAGTGTCGCACGAGAATCGATCGGGTCAGGATTAGGCGGATCACGATAGCCTAACGTCAACTCAACGGGACCATAATAATCAACGACAGCTTTAATAGGAGGCGCATCAGATTGAAACGCTGCCAGCATTGCTAAATGAGCACCCGCCGATCGTCCCATCACAGCAATGCGATCGCGATCAATATCATAATCATCCACATGATTCAACACAAACGTAAATGCTGCGTTAATATCCTCTAACTGAGCCGGAAACTTGAACTGAGGCGCGTGACGATAATCGATCGCGACCACTACATATCCGTGTGCTGCCATATAGCGACTAAACGATTCATTGCTGTCAGGGGTACCATGTTGCCATGCGCCACCGTAAATCATAACGATCGTTGGATACCTCCCGGATCGGAGCGGCTGATAGAGATTTAGCGTTAACGGAACATCTGCTGGATTCGCAAATTGAATGCTTGGTGTGAAGCGAACATCACTAGCAGGAATTCCGCGAAACGCATCCAGTAGCACAAAAGGAGACGAACGGAAATTCATTCGTCTCTCCTGAGAAATTTGCTCTAGATAATCTGTCCCTAGCGCTGACTGCATCGCTACAGAGAATCGCTGATTGGTAGAATAGAATTGCGCTAGAGGCAACAGACTTAATATTAATGCAGCAATGCTGCCAACCAAAAACAAACGCGAGAGCAACCCTCGATGGAATCTCAGAAGCAGCAAAATCGCGATCGCATTCACGCCGATCAGCCAGGGACTAATCTCTGGCGCACCCACTCCCAACGGCAACAGAAATAACGTCGGGGCGGGGATGACAATCCACAGTGAGAGGAAAAGCCCCACGAGACTGATTGCTAGAGGGATAAGACTCAACAGGAAAACGGCAGCGATCGAAACAACCGTTTGGTTTCTTCCAAATCTCTGCTGATTGTGAGATGCCTGCTTTTTCTGAGCCATAGTTAAGCCTTCTAACGATCGAGACTCTTGCTATGGTAGCAGCGTTGATTGCGCTCAAGCCGTCAAGCCTCAGCAGGAATTGGGAGCGATCGTAGTTCTTCGGTAGATTCCGTTCTCGATCGCGAGAGCATGAGCGTCTAAAAAAACTTTGGAGCCAAAGTCCTCAGTATTGAAGCATCATGTTCAAACAACCGTAGAAGTTCTGCGATCGTCACACTATGAGCGATCGCTCCTCTCGGCAAATGGGGAAAATTTCCATCAAACAATTCTGAGACGGCATCTAAGCAGCCCTGTTGCTCAACGTGGGTGAACAACATCTGCCCATCAAACGGCAACGGCAAATCTCCACAAAACTGATGCCAGCTTCGCAAAAAGG
>JBBRMC010000575.1:0-3088 GCA_038231055.1 Leptolyngbyales cyanobacterium | reverse complement strand
GCTGAGAAGCGAATTCGCCAAATTATTCAAGCCGCAAAACGTCAGGGACAATCTCTAGAATTGACGATGCAAACCCTCGATCGTTTTTATCAAGAAGGCATGATGGGCGAAATGGAAATGGGCGCACGATCGCGAGAGGAAGTTTTATCCGCATGGCAACGTCAACTAGATCGGCTTTGGTCAGAGGTTGAGCCATAGCGGAATGGGATAAGCCCAAAAAAGGGCGATCGCTCTCTTCTAAGAACGATCGCCCTTCTAACGATTCTTTCAATGGGACATTCTGACGAATATCCCTAGCGCGATTAGTAGTCGAAGTCGCCGCCGCCCATGCCGCCGCCACCCGCAGGTGCGCCGTCTTTAGGCTCAGGCTTGTCAACCACAATGCACTCAGTAGTCAGCACCATGCCCGCGATCGATGCCGCATTTTGCAGTGCAGAACGAGTCACTTTTGCAGGGTCAACGATGCCAGCCTCGAACATATCAACATATTCGTTGGTTGCCGCGTTGAAGCCCACGTTGAACTCTTTCTCACGGACTTTTTCAGCGATGACTGCACCGTTTTGACCTGCGTTTTCAGCGATCCGCTTTAGGGGAGCCGCCAGCGCACGTCCGACAATCAGCGCACCTGTGAGTTCTTCACCCTTCAGGTTTTCGTGTGCCCACTTCTCTAATTCGGGAGACAGGTGAGCCAAGGTCGTGCCACCACCGGGAACGATGCCTTCTTCGACGGCTGCTTTGGTTGCGTTGATCGCATCTTCTAGACGCAGCTTGCGATCCTTCATTTCGGTTTCGGTGGCTGCGCCGACTTTGACGACTGCAACACCACCCGCAAGTTTAGCAAGACGCTCTTGCAGCTTTTCTTTGTCGTAAGAAGATTCGGTTTCGTCCATTTGGCGACGGATCTGCTCAACGCGAGACTTGACCTGAGCTTCGTTGCCTTCAGCGACGATCGTGGTGCTGTCTTTGGTGATCGTGATGCGACGAGCTTGACCCAGCATTTCGAGCTTGACAGCATCGAGCTTGAGACCTGCATCTTCGGTGATCAGTTGTCCACCAGTCAGCACTGCGATGTCTTCGAGCATTGCTTTACGGCGATCGCCAAAGCCGGGAGCTTTCACGGCTGCCACGTTGAGAACGCCACGTAGACGGTTCACGACCAACGTTGCAAGCGCTTCTTTCTCAATGTCTTCTGCGATGATCACAAACGGACGACCTGCACGAGCCACTTGCTCTAACACGGGCACGAGGTCTTGCACCAAGTTGATTTTCTTGTCGGTGATCAAAATGTAGGGGGTTTCAAACACCGCTTCCATGCGTTCCATATCGGTCGCAAAGTAAGGCGAGATGTAGCCTTTGTCAAAGCGCATCCCTTCGGTGATTTCCAACTCGGTCGTCATCGACTTGCCTTCTTCAAGGGAGATAACTCCCTCTTTGCCGACTTTATCCATTGCGTTGGCGATCATTTGACCGACTTCATCATCGTTACCCGCAGAGATAGCGGCAACTTGCGCGATCGATTTAGAATCTTCAACCGGACGGGCGTGCGCCGCAATCTTTTCGACCAAGAAACCGATGCCTTTGTCGATGCCGCGCTTGAGGGCGATCGCGTTTGCACCTGCGGCAACGTTTTTCAGACCTTCTTTGACCATCGCATGAGCTAAGACGGTTGCCGTGGTGGTGCCGTCTCCAGCCGCGTCGTTGGTTCTTGATGCCGCTTGACGAATCAAGGCAACGCCTGTGTTTTCAACGTGGTCTTCAAGTTCGATTTCTTTGGCGATCGTGACACCATCATTGACGATCTGAGGTGCGCCAAATTTCTTCTCTAGCACCACGTTGCGACCTTTAGGACCGAGGGTGACTGCCACCGCTTCAGCCAAAATATCCATACCGCGCTCTAGAGCACGACGGGCGTTTTCGTTGTAAATAATGCGTTTTGCCATGATGGTAATCCGAGGTGTGGGGAAAGGATGGAACGGTTGAATTCAGACGTTAGGACTCGACGTGAGACCTACTGAACGATCGCTAAGATGTCTTTCTCAGACAACAAAACATACTCTTCGCTGCCGAGCTTGATGTCGGTGCCTGCATATTTTGAGTAGAGAACTTTGTCACCAATTTTGACTTCTGGGTCTTGACGAGAACCATCGTCGTTGCGCTTGCCAGGTCCGATCGCTGCGATTTCGCCGACTTGAGGCTTTTCTTTTGCGTTGTCGGGCAAGAAGATGCCACCTGCGGTCTTTTCTTCAGCGGCACTGACTTTGACGAAGACGCGATCGCCCAAGGGCTGAACTGTGGACACGCTCAGGGATACGGCTGCCATAGAAATTCTCCAAACTATCTAGATGAGGAACAAGGAAAGGATGAGGAGGAAGGAAAGGGAGGCAACCAAGGGGTCAGTCACGAATTCTTTTTCGATTCGTCTTGAGAAGCTCAATCCTGCTAATCAGTCACGAGCGACGAATCTAATTTGCCTCTCACTCTTCTTCCTCACTACTTCAGTCTACAGGACTGTGAGCATGAGTTAGCACTCTCGACTCCTGAGTGCTAATTTAACGGAGGTTCACGTCAGATGCAACTTTGTCAGGGGTACGGGTTCCCGAACTGATGTCAAGGTTGGGCATGATTTAGACTTTCTGACTTCGCTTTTGACCCGAACCGAAGCTCACTGCACAGAGCTTGCAGCTACGGTCTAGCTAAAGAAAGTTCGTTAAAACTATGCTCTAGCCCTCTTCACGATCGCCAAGAGAATAAATTCTAGGGTTGAGAGGATTTAATTTCGGCGACTAGCTTATCGAGCAACGCATCGCCTTCTCTGGTTAAGTAGTCTTGAGCGACTCGAATGAGAGCAGTTAAATTCTCAGAGTCGGAGCGATCGATGCCATCAAAGGCTTTATCTAATGGAGTTTGAAAGCGAAAGTAGTTTGTTTCGTTTAGAAGTTGACGAGCAACATAGTCTACAGAATCAGCAGAGCCATCAAATAAGACATCAATCAATGGCAAAACCCATGACAAAGCTCCCCAAGTTTGAGAGTTTTGCAGAGTAATCAAGCGCGTGGGTTCACCTGTCCCAAAGGAGGCGACGATGAAT
>JBBRMC010000574.1:0-3116 GCA_038231055.1 Leptolyngbyales cyanobacterium | reverse complement strand
TCTCGATTTTCTGTGATTTTCCCACAACGTAGTTGCCAACTCGCATCCATCCTTTCTGCGATTTCAAATCTGTGATCAGTTGCATAGCCCATGTTCCGACTACCTGCAATCCCTGTGCACTCTTCTGGTGCGTCAGAGGTTTTGCCTCAGGCTCGTCATCTGACATGTACTCATCCAGATCTTCAAACTCTGTCGAGCAGGAATCCTCTCGAATCCGCTTTGCCATTTTTGCAGACAGCTCTGTCGCACTCAGTTTGTCGACTTCGATTCTCAGGGGAGTCACTCCAACAATCTGGCACAGTAACTGTTTGTCCGGTGCCTTGACTTTGGAACTCGCTGCTGGATTGGCTCCTGATAGCTTCAAAAGGTTCTCATACCATTTTGGAGTAGCGTAGTCCAATCGAGTGTTTCCTGACTCTTCCCTTGGCTCTCTGCGACTCTCTGGAGGTGCAGTTGCCACTTCTGGATTGTTGATGAACTCTGGCTCAGCCACCTTGATCTCAGCCTTCTGCTCTTGCATTTCCGCTTCGATCTGTCTCAGGAGATCTTGGATCTCCTCTATTGACGGTGGGTCGTCGATGTCCGACTCTGATTCATTCCAGGGTTCCGAAACATGCTTCTTTGGTTTGCGCAAAGACTTGTGCCACTGCAGGTAGTTTGCCATGGCCCGATCCCAGAATCTCAATCCTTTGATGAATTCTCCCTGGACAGTCCTCATGGGTTGCGCCGGGGTCTCAGGCTTCGTAGCTTGATTGGGGTCTTCTGCACGTTCTGGAATTTCGCTCTTGGCGTTTCCAGATGCTGTTCCAGTTGCCACTACATTGCTCCAGCTCTGCTGCAGCGTCTTGTGGTCTTTCCAGGTTTTGCAGAGCTCGCCGAATTCGGAAGCCCCCTCTCGAAGTTTGAACGCTCGATCTGTTTTGAAAACTTGATCTTGGTATTCTGAGAGGCACTCGAATTGGTTGACGTCACAGACTTGGTCTTGAGGTCGCTCTGTTTGCTTCAATTGCTTGAATGAAGACTTGAGTATCTTGATGAAGCCACTTCCATCGAGCATCGGCTGCTCTGTGATTCGATACTTGGTCGCAAGGTCAATTCTGCATTCTGGAGCCACCAAAACGCATTGCTTAGATCCTCTTGACTTGCCTTTCAATGCCCTGTCAGCATATCTGGCCTTCGCGGCTGAGCACAGTTGGTCCCAATCGGACTCGAATTCTGCCTCGGAGTCTGTCTCATCCTCGGATGAACAGTGCCGCTTTTTCCTTTCTTTGGCAACTTTTGTTGTGGCCTTTTTCTTCGGAGCTGCCTTCTTGTCGTTCTCGGACTGCTCTTTGCGACTCTGGTAAATCTTTGAGATCTTTTCAAAGTCTGGGCAGTCTCTGGTCTTGTGACCTTCTGAACACAGATCGCACTTCTCAGAACGACCTGCAATCTTGGCACTCTTGAAAGTTGAGCCCTTCTCGGACCCTTTGAATCCTTTGCCGAATCCTTTGCCTCCTTTGCCAGATCCTTTCGAACTTGATTTATCCTTCGGAGCGGGGAGCCCTTTGGAGCGGCAGACAGCGGAGATGTGACCTGTCTTTCCACAGGCGCCACAAATAGCATCAATCTTGCTGCACTCGTCAGACTTGTGAGTTCTGTCTCCGCAGCGGTTGCACTTTGCGTCCAGCTTGTCGCTCGACTCTGCGCGCTTGTCAGCAACTTTTGCCTTGGCAGTGGGTTGAGGTTTGCCCACGTCATTCCTCCACGTGCGCATCACTCCCAACTCGATCAGCTTTTCGCAAAGTTCCTGCAACCAGGTGAATCCACAGTCTCCAGTTTGAAAGATCTTCAGGAGATCTCCAGCCTGTACCTCGGCTTCATCGCTGAAGTTCCGGACTGTTTGCACTGTGAAGAGGTCCTCCACTGTAACTCTGGTGTGTTCCATTTCTCTGACCACTGCAAGTACTCGCACTGCGTAGTCAGAGTCAGATTCACTTTTCTTTCTGGACACATTTTTCAATTGTGTCATGACATTGTCAACTTCAGCTTGGAGTGAAGTCTTCGACAGAGTTTCCAGGATGATTCTGAATAGGTGTGTGAAGGTTCTGGACTCGTTGATGTCTTCAGCATTTTTGTGAAACTTCAACTTCAGATCCACATGCTTTCCATTTGCGACAGCAACTTGCAGCAACTGTCCATAGTGTTTGTCAAGTAGTGCAAAATCCGGTTTCTCGAATATATACATTTCCTCTGCTCGACCTACGACAGTTTTGTATTCCTTGAGATGCCCAGCCTGGTGAGCCAGACATTCAACATTGAGGGTTTGAAGAGCTTTGAACAGAGCTGTCAGAAACTCAGAGTTGACCATTTTGTCTTGACTCTGCACTTCCAGCCCAGATATTTTTGCATCTTTGTCCTTCATGAGTTTGCTCTTCACCAGCCTTGCAGTTCTCTCAGACTCATCTTCAATTCGTCTAGATGATCCAGACTCTGGTCTGTAGTTTGCATGCTTTTCCTCTACCAGTGCCAGGTATGGGTTATCCGATTTATCGATCCCCCCTGTCTTCCTGGCTCTGATTTGTGTTCCCCTAATCATCCTGTCAGGTGCCTTTGCATCTCCGACAGGACTGCGAAACAGGTTTTGTCGAATTGAGTCCAGTGACTCTTTTGATCTCTGGAAGTCCTCAGACTCTCTCAATTCTTCTTTGAGTCGGTCTCTCTCTCTGGAGAGTCGATCCATACTCAATTGCAGATCTGCGAACTCGTGTTCTCGTCGTGTCAGCTGGACTGTCATCGACTTCAGATCATTCTCATTAGCTTTGCGAGTCCTCTCGGATCTCTCTAGCTTTCTGTCCAGACTCTCTTTGATCGCAGTCTCCTGTTGAAGCGTTTCAACACTCTCTGCGACCTGGGTCTGCAACTTGTTAACACCAGACTCGGCTCGTGCCAAATCTGATTTCAGGAGCTCTGCTTTGCGTTGCAGGCTCTCGATTTGCTCGTCTGCATTGACGAGTCGACTGAGCGCTTTGATCAACTGCTCTTTGAGTTGTCCTTTGTTCAGTCCATCGACATCTTCCAGCGATACCAGATCGTCATCTGATTCGCTGTTTTGCGGAGGATCTTCTTCGAAATCC